>SLSB01000654.1 GCA_007130675.1 Candidatus Hydrogenedentota bacterium
CCCCTTGTGGCATTTCACATCGAAGGTGAGGACACGTTCTTCGTGCCTGCGCTCTTGCCGTGGCCGGAGGTGGATCGCGTGGGTATCTTCGTAACGGACGAAGCTGCGGGGGATGCAGGAGCGGTAGTGCTTTCGCTCAATGAATTGCCCGTTCTGGAGGGTCGTCTGCATATCCAGAACGACGATGTTCCGGGCCTGCACGGTCAAGGGCGGTTCCAACTGGACCATGCGGTGTTTCCCGAATTGTACGCCGCGAAAGGCGGGCCGGAGGTTCAATGGTCATTGGGTCTTGAATGGCCTTCCGCGGGTTTGGTGTCGGTGCGCACGTTTGAACTTGCGAGTGAGGCCGGGAACGCCGAACTGAGCGGTTCGTTTGAGTTGGACACACGCCAACTCGATGCCCACGTGCGCTGTACCTATTTCGACATAAGCCGCATTGGACATGCGCCCGAAGCGCTTCCGACGGGTCCTTGGAATGTTGTGATGTCAGCAAGGGGAACCGTCGAAACATTCGAAGGGACGCTTCAGGTAGAGAGTGGTGCGGATATCTCGCTCGCAGCAGACTGGAATTTGGCGCTTTCGCCGCTTCTCGCATTCGAGTCGGAGCTCCACGCCAGTCTGGGCTCTTCGGTCGTGCCTGAAGGGCTTGCGTGGCTTGAGACGGTCACTGCTTCGCTGTCAGTGAATGAAGATGAGGACGGTGTGTTCCACATTCCATCGCTCGCCGCGTCCGCGGGCGCTGCCAGTGTTGAAGCCTCGGGCAGCTTGGATCCGGCAAGACACTTGGCCGAGGCGCGGGGTGATGTCCGCATTGTGGACATCGGCATCTTTGCACCGTTTTTCCCTGTCACGGCTCGAGGCGAAATCACCTCGACCCTCGAGTTCCATACATCGGGTCCCGAGATACGGGCCGAACTCGGGGCGTGGTCGGATAGAATCGACGCAGGCGCGGATGGAAGCCTTGATGCTCCCCAAGTGGCATTCGAACTGAGAGGACCTTCCTGGTGGAGCGAGGAGCCGGGCGATTACACGATCGTCTCGAATGGCCGTACCGGCCTCGCAATCGAGACCATATATGCGGGAGAAGTGCGCTATGTACTCGAGGGAAGCGTATCGGCTTTTTCTGAAGTCGTCGTGCAGGAGTTCGAGGTTACCGACGACAATGTCCTGCTTGCGGCACGGGGTGAAGGAAGCATCGAGAAGAAGACCGGCACCGCTGCTGTGGAGGTAACCGTCGCGGAACTTGGGGCTTTGCCTTTCCCGGTTACTCACGAATTCGACGGGGTTATGATGTTGAAAGCCGACGCATCGGCATCTCCCGAGCGAACAACGGCGGATATCGAGTTCGAACTGGCCGAAGTATCTGGACTTCCCGATGCCGTGTCCGGGTTTCTCGGGTCGCGGCTGGAGGGCGTCGGCACCGTTGCGATAGCCGAAAGGGAGGTGCTCTGGCAATTGACCCGTGCCCAGGCCGGTCCGGTCTCTGTCGAAGGCGATGGGGCGTATGCCCTCGAGGACGGCGCCATACGCATGCAAGCGGGGTTCACCTGCTCGAGTTTGGCGGGGCTTGGGGAACTCGCGGGGCAAGAGATTGCTGGTGCCTTCGCGGGGACGCTCGACCTTTCGTTCCAGGAAGGCGTTGCGTCATTGGTTTTGGATGCGGCCACTGAAGAGCTGGCTGTGGGGCAGTGGCGGCCGGAAGCGGTGCGTTTTGCGGCAACGGCGGAAGGACCGGTTGAGGCCCTGGCAGGCCTGGCATCACTCGAGCTGGATGCTAATGACGTGCTGCTGCATGCGCGCACGGACTGGGCCTACCGTGCTGATGCAGTTGCTATTGAAGACGCCACCGTGCAGGCCGGGGAAAACCGGCTGGAGCTGCACGCGCGCTACGACCTTGCCCAGGGTGTTTTCGCCGGAGACATGCAGGCTGAATTCCCCGAGATTGCCGTTTTTGGGCGTTTGACGGAGTTGCCCCTCGATGGTTCAGGCACGGTAACGGCTGCGGCGTCCATTGGTGGCGCGCCCTCGGAATTGACCTTGGATGCGAGGCTTCATTCGATTGAGACGCCTTGGCTCTCTATCGCACAGGCCACCGCTCTGGCCGATTTGCGGGGCGAGCTGACCGCACCTGCTGGAATGCTTCGGGTTGCGCTGACTGGGAGCCGTGTAGGGCCTGTGCGATTTGCGGAGTTGTCGCTCGATGCGGAAGGCACTCGCGATGCGCTGGCCATAGACGGCGTGGTTCAAGGCGGTTGGGAAGGAATTCTCTTCGATGCTTCCATGACGGGAACATTGCGAGACGAAGCAACCGTTTTTGCATTGGACCGGTTGGAGGGTCACGTTGATGAGACGGTCTTCTCGCTCGATTCCCCGGCTGAAGTCTCGCGCGACGACGGCGATTGGGCGGTGCGCGGGTTTGGCTTGTTGCTGGACGGCGGCACTGTAGAACTCGAGGGCGCCTACGCGCCTGATGTTGTTGTGGCGGACCTGACGTGGGATCGTGTGCCATTGCGTGTCGCGCGTCTCGCAGGCGCACCGCGCACGATTGAGGGGACTTCAGCCGGCTCGGTTTCTCTGCGGGGCGATCCGGCTTCGCCCGTGCTCAGGGCGGGCGTTGAACTCGAGGGGGTTCGGGTTGATGGTCCAGCAGAGGAGGGGGCTGCCGCCTCTGTCCTTCAGTGTGCGGTTACGGTCGAAGAAGGCTACGGCCACTTGGAATTCAGCGGCGATGCCGGGGGAGTGTTGAACGCTCATGGCCACGGGCGTGTGCCAGTGCGATTCAGTCTTGTTCCGTTTGTTGCCGGGCTCGTCGAGGAAGGCGCGCTGGAGGGCTTACTCGAGGCCACGGGCCGCCTCGAGGCGCTTGGGCTGGTCGTTCCTCTTGAACGGCATACTCTGGAAGGTCCCCTCGATGCGCATCTCAATATGTGGGGTACCGTGAATCGACCGCAGATGAGTGGAGAAGTGCGTGTTACGGGCGCCCGCTACGAAAACCAGATCACCGGCACCATTCTCGACAATATGGAGGTGTTGGTTGTAGGAGACGGTCCTTCCCTCACGCTGACTTCATTTGAAGCAGCAACCTTACCCCAAGGCAGGTTGTCCGGCACCGGGGCCTGCACGCTTGACCCGGGCGCGGGGTTTCCCTTCAACCTGGAGGTGCAATTCGAGCGCGCCCGAGCCGTGAACCGCGATGACCTGTGGGCCGAGATTAACGGAACGGTCAGCGGCGAGGGCGCTCTCGAGGGGGGGCGCATCGTGGGCGATGTAACGGTCGCACGCGGGGGACTGCGGGTTCCCAAGCAGCTGCCCGTTCAGGTTGTGACAATTCCAGTCAAGGAGCGCAATGTTCCCGAGGATCGTGAGCAGCCGCAACCTCGTGTCCAGCAGCTGATTCCAATTGAGTTGGACATCACCTGCCGCGTTCCCGGGCGCTTCAACGTGCGGACAGAGGGCCTGGATTCGGAGTGGGCTGGTGACCTTAGCGTGACCGGCACGGCCTCGCGCCCGGAGATTCGGGGAAATCTGCGGGTGCGGCGCGGTGAACTCTTGTTTCTGGACAGGCGTTTTGATCTCCGGGAAAGCACTATCGCGCTCGATGGCCGGTATCCGCCAGAACCGTATTTCAGTTTGCGGGCGGCGACCCGGACGCATGATCTCACCGCGGGAATTCATCTTTTCGGTGAGATGGACACCATCGAGCTCGCGCTGGAATCCGACCCCCCGCTACCAGATGACCAGATTCTGGCCCGGTTGCTGTTTGATCGCGACATCAGGGATCTTTCCCCCCTGCAGGCGCTGCAACTCGCTCGTACAGCCGCGGCGCTCAGCGATACGGCATTTGGCCTGTCAGCCCTGCCGACCGGACCTGCGCTGCCGTTTGTTGACCGCCTGGCACTTGATCCTGGCTTGAATGGGGTCGAAATCGGGGTAGGGCTCGGAAAATACCTGGGAGAAAGGGCCTATGTTGAGGTGCATCAAGGCATTGGAGGTGAAAGCGGGAAGGTTTCCGTAGAAATCGAAGTCACGCCGAACCTGAGTGTGGAAAGCGAGGTTGAGGCCGATGCTCAAGGTGCCCTGGGCTTTTTCTGGAAGAGGGATTATTAGAGGTGCCTTGACCGTTTTTCGGTGAAGACGTCCAGACCCGAGCCGTTTAGATTGTACGCGGAAAATGCATAATCCTTTCCATTTGAGTGTGTTGCCCCCCCGTAAGCGAGCGCCTTGTGAGGGGTTTCCAGTGTAGTTGGGTTCTTTCTGGTTTTTTCTGTGTTTTTTTCTGGCTTTTCCGTCTCACACATTGTACAATCATGGGGAGCAACTTAACGAACGGTAGGTATAGAACGTGGCGCAAAAAGCAACTGTAGCACATGAAGCCGAGTCCGAGAATGGGGGCGCTAAGCGTCTGCTTGAGGCCGCTCTGTGCCTCTTCTCACAGAAAGGCTATGACGGCGCAAGTGTTCGTGAGATCATCGAGGAAGCCGGTGTAACCCGCCCGGTTCTCTATTACCATTTCAAGAATAAGGAGGATTTATTCCGTCAACTGGTGCGCAAGCACCTTTCCGAAATGGTGGAGGAATTCGATGCGGTTGTTCGTCGAGTGACGGGTTGCAAAGCGCGCCTCGAGAGTTTAATATGCGGCGTTTTCGAACGCGCGGAACGCAACGTGGACGTTGTGCGGCTTCTGGTGCATGTGATTTTCTCGCCACCCGGTCAGGTGGAGAACATGTCCAGCGAGCCGCTTCTTCAAGAGCGTTTTTTTCGTCTCGTCGAGATCATGCGCGATGGACTTGATAGTGGAGAACTTTCAGGAGAAGATCCCGAGGCTCTGGCGCTCGCTTTCAACGCGCTCATGGATTTCCACGTGATGGCAAAATCGCGTTTTCCCGGCATTACGCTGACCCCTGAGCTAGGCAAGGCTCTGGTGGACCTGTTTTTTGAGGGGGCTGGTCCAGGCGGCGCGGTGCGGGTTCCTTTATTGCGGCCCTATCAAGATGATTTGAAGAGCGAGTTCAGCGGAGCAGAGTGACACTTATGGAAGAAAGACAGCGTAGATTTCACCGGGGAGTACTCAGCGTCCTCATATGTTTGGCAATTGTTGCGATCGTTGCCGGTGTGGTGGGCGTCACAGTGCTTGTCGGCCTATCCGAGGCCAAGACCGAAACGGCCTCAATGAACAGGCGCGTTCCGGAGGTGAGTGTGCGGGTCCTGAAAGGCGAGACCGTGGAAGATCGGTTGGTTCTGACGGGCAGTGTGCAGCCGTGGGCCGAGGTGATCCTGAGTTCGGAGGTGCGCGGCAAGATCGAGTGGAAAGGCGTGGAAGAGGGCGATTCCGTGAAAGCCGGACAGGAGCTTTACCGTGTCGACACGGAGTCGATCCGGACACGGCTGCGGCAAGCTCAAGCTCAGTTTAATCTTGCGGTTCAGGAGCTCGAGCGCATCGAGCGGCTGGCAAAGAGCGGCGCGGGGACGGCGCAGAGCCTGGACAGCGCCACCGCGAACCGGGAAGTTGCCGAATCCTCGCTGCGCACGCTACAGATCGAGGTCGAAAAAAGCGTGGTGCGGGCGCCATTCGATGGCGTGATTGATACTGTTCTTGTGGAAAAGAACGAGTTTGTCGATGTGGGCACGCCGCTGCTGCGCCTGGTGCAAGTCGAGGTGGTCAAGGTCTCGTTTGGAATCCCCGAGCGTGATATTCCGCACTTCAACCGCGGCGATACCGTGCGTGTGAGCATGGATGCCCTCGCCGGACGCGAATTCGACGGCGTGATCCACCGGATCGCGACAAGCGCGGACATGCGAACACATACATTCAGGGCTGAAGTCAAAGTAGAGAATCCCGACGGGGTTTTGAGACCGGGAATGATCGGCCGCGGGGCGTTCGTGCGAGAAACGCACCCTAACTCGCTCATGATTCCGCTGTTTACCGCCATCCTGCTTGATGAACAGCGTGTGGCGTTCGTCGAAAGTGAGGGTATCGCCGAACTGCGGCCTATTGATACGGGCCTTATCCAGGGCAGTTCGGTGCAAGTCACACGAGGCCTCGATCCCGGAGACCGACTGATTGTCAAGGGGCAGTACGAGGTGCGCCCGGGCGACCAGGTAAACGTCCAGGAAGTGCTCGAATGATTATCAGCAACGCGGCCATAAACCGCAGCACCACTATCTTCGTATTGTTGCTGCTTATCCTTGTCACCGGGGTGTTCAGTTACACCCAACTGCCCCGCGAGTCCAACCCCGAGGTGGTGATTCCGTACATCACAATCCGTGTGCCTTATGAGGGGGTTGCGCCGGAAGACATCGAGTCGCTGATCACCATCCCTATCGAAAGGCGCCTGGCGGGGCTCTCGGATCTCAAGCAGATTCGCTCGACAAGCGTCGAGGGACTCTCCTTCATTTTCATCGAGTTCGAGCCGAAAACCGACATTAACGATGCCTTGCAGAAGGTGCGCGACAAAGTCGACCTTGCCCAGCCGGATATTCCCAACGAGGCCGATGACCCGATTATCAGCGAGATCAATACTGCGGAATTTCCCATCATGATTATGTCGCTCTCGGGCAATCTTCCGCTGGCCGTGCTGGACCAGATCGCTTCGGATATGGAAGACCGCATCGAGGCGATTCAGGGTGTGTTGAATGTCGAGGTGATTGGCGGGGTCGAGCGGGAGATTCAGATCGAAGTGGACCCCGAGCGGGTTGCTCAGTATGGCATCTCTTTCAGCGATCTTATCAGTGTTGTGGCGCAGGAAAACGTGAATACGCC
>SLSB01000453.1 GCA_007130675.1 Candidatus Hydrogenedentota bacterium
CAAGTGGCCCCATGATCCCCGCTGAAGCGCAGACGCATCTGGCGGAGGGTCCGGTTGGCATAACTGCAGGCAAGCCGTCCGTCGCGCAACAAGGTCAAACCTGCAGGATTCCCGTTATGCACCCCCGTCTCCGCCACCGTGCTCAAGAAGGTCCACGTGCGGCCATCGTCCTCGGAAATGTACGCATCGATCCAACAGGGAATATCAATATCTCGGGGATTTCGCGCACGAACCGCGACGATACTCTTGCCGTCCGGTGTGCGAACGGTTGACGGCATGGCCGCACGATTGCAGTCCTCTGTCCATGGCACAATCCAGGATATGAAGTTGAATGTCTTGCCGCCGTCGGTGGTCTCGGCCACAAACGGCTTATCGCGGCGGCGGGCGTACTGCAGTTCAGGGTTGCGGGCCGTCATCATGATCCGGGCAGAATCCGGCCCCGTGACCAGGTAACTTGTGCGCGAGGTGATCTCCATACCCTCGAGCTCTTCGGCATCATGCAAGTGATTAAACCGGTACGGGCCTCCCCAGGTCTTCCCCCTGTCATAACTGACAAAGAAACGGCCTACGGTGTCATCGGTCTCGATGTATCCTGCCGCCGATACGCGCAGGGCAAAATCAGCGTGGCCGAAATCAATGTTGCCGGGAGAAGGAACGGGCGCACCAGCATCGCCTACGAAGTTGTCGGGAGTTTCGCTTCTCCATGTCTTCCCGCCGTCAAGGCTGCGAGCCAGACTGGCCACATAGGGCTCAGCGATATTGTGTCCTCCTCGCTCCTCCCATTGGCCATTCGTGTAGCCAACGAGGATCTCGCGGCCGCCGTCCCAACTCCACAGTCCGTTGTTGGCAGGCCAACCGAAGAAGCGGCCTTGTTCGCTGGCGGCTATCACGTGCTCGATTGCCGGCTCGCGCGAGTTTGAAGAAGAACTGCTGGTGAACGCCAATAATGGACGTGATAGTGCGGTTCCGGCCACAATCGCCCCGGTACTCGAGAGAAAATTTCGACGACTCAGATTAGCCTTGTTCTTCATGACACGATCCTTCGCGCAGCACGGGCCAGGGGGTTTAATCCGTTGAAACTGCCAATAGTCTCGCTGCCAAGGCTACCCCCTTATGGCCAACAGTCAATCCCATGCAAAACCCATTTGCGCGGCATTCCGGGGCGATCCAGCCCATGCCCGCATTGCCCGCCCGGAAGATAGCACAACATAGGCACGCTGCGCCCAGCAGACCGTTACCGACCCCACGGAGTATGCCCCGTGAGGCACGGCATTTCAATATCCTTTGCGCATGGCATTCCTGCTGTACCGCCTTGCGCACACAAAAGACGCGTCAATGCGAAGAAACGCTCTCAATGCCGGAGTGACGAAAGCCAGAACCAGAAAGTCAGCAATGAAGGGGAGAATTGAGAACCATACGGCCGACTGAAAGAACCGACAAGGAGACCACGCCGCAACACCGCCAATTGCGGTCTGTGTTCGTTTTATCAAGGTGACAATTCCGTGGATTGCTCTTGCTCGTTCCAGCATCGGTATTATGTGTGGAAACCGCGGACAACCCTTCTGTCTTCGCCGGAAGCCTCAGCACAGCCTCGGGCTTCTGTGCGCAAATAAGGGCGCAAATTACAAAGAGGGGATGTGCCATTTTTATGAGGTCAAAGCCTCAGGTGGTTACTATCAGAGGACCGCGCTTTCGGTTGGGGTCGTATCCAAGTGCCCGCGCAAGAACTGCATGCTTTCCTCGAATCTGGGTGCCAGCGCGGGGGCGCGTTCAATGGCTGCCTCGTATTCGCGCAGGGCTTCGGCATATCGCTTACCGAGTTCATACCCCGTGGCGAGGTTGTAATGGTCGGCCCAACGGATCAGAAGGCCGTCATCCGGGCTCCTCAGCGCAAAACCAAGCCCGGCCCACCCAACTGCTACGGCCAATGGTACGACTGCAAACGCTGAAGCGGCCCGGTGCTCTCCTCGCAGAAGTGCGCGAACTCCGTATCCTGCACCACGCAAAGCAGCCGCAAGCGCTGCCGAAGCAAATACGATGAGCACGGCCAACGCCGGCAGGCGCAAACGCGAAAGCACAAATACCAGAATGATGCTGGCCGAATACACCGCCAAATACAGCAACAGCAGTACTGCCCCATCGCTCCAGCGGCGGAGTCGGATCGAGAATGCAAACACAATGCCCACGAGACCTAACGGGGCTACCACACCGAAGGCAAGCGGCACGCGCAAAAACGGCGAGAATGACCGCTTCAGGTAGAAATTCGCCACATGTGGCACCTCACCGCTCTGCCAGAAAAGTCTGGTCTTTGTCCACAATAAGCGCGGCAGGGAGGTCGGGTGCTCACGGATTGAAGCTATGAGATGCGGGGTCCAGTTGATGTCGGCTTCATTCGCTTGCTCGTCAAACACCACCGCCCACATCGAGTGGGGCCGCGCGTAGGTACCGGTTGAGTCGTACGCATTGCCGATGTACAGGTTCCACGAGCCGTTTTTTGACACCAGAACGAATTCGCCGCCTCCGAAATAGTTCGCGGCCGTTACGGGCATGATTGCAAGAACCACCCCCAGCATCAGCATGCACACAGCCCCCGCCCGCTTACGAGGCACGGAACCAGCCGTCAGAATCCAGAACAAAGCAACAGGTACAAACAGAAGCGCATTGGGGCGCGCTGTCACGCACAAACCCAGCATAAGTCCAGCGGTGAGCCAGCGCCACCAGAGGCGGAGGCGCCCGCTACGCGACGCATCGCTTTCGCCGCCGATGAACGTCTCCCCTCCCCCGGCCGCCGTATCCGCCGCCGCCTGACGGTCATGCGCCCACAACAATAGACGCAATGCGGCCACATTGACAAACAACACCAAGGTCTCGGCAAGAATTTCGCCTTCGTACAACAGGAAAATCGGACAAAACACCGCCATCAGCGCGGCCAGCCATGCCTCAAAGCGCCCAAAAACGCGAAGGGTCGTCGAAAACACCAGCACGCAGGTGCAGGCCCCCAAAAAATGCTGTAGCAGCACGGCCGTCGAATAGGCGCTCCCAAAACGCAAGAAACCCATCCCCAGAAAGTAGGGATAGAGAGGTCCCTGGGTGAAAGGCACCCGGTCCCATCCGAGCCAGAACGTTTGGGCAATCTCGATCGCCCAGCGGTGGTATTCATGGTTGTCTCCGCCGCGCAGCAACACGCCAAAGAGCGGGTCGTTCTCCCGCATGGCCACATAGTGCGCGAGACGTACGGCGAGGGCCAGAGCAAACACGGTCCAAAATGGGGCCGCCCGCCGTGAAACAATGGCCGCGATTCCGCTTTGCATAAGAGCCTAATTCTACACCAATATCCACATTATCCGCCACTTATGTACGCACCATGCCACACCTGTTACTATATTCGTTGGCCTCTGGCGGGCCGGAGGGTGGATTGGGCACGGAAGTCAGGCAACCTCTAGAAAAAGAGGCGTGCTGCAGGAACTGTTTTATTTGCTGGCATGGGGCGTCTTGATACGCCTGAAAACAGGGCCGCCCATTTTTGTCGACAATCAAACATCAAGACCGGGATCGCTACTGGGCTCGAAAATCGAAATCCGGACCGAACAGACACTACACTCGGACACGAAAGCCTGACGTCTATCGGATTTCCTCGGATGCGCGGCACAGGTCTACCAGCAGGCGGGTGAGCTCAACGGAGTCCATCGTGCGGCGCGCGACCAATGGCTTCACAACAGCCAATTGATGCTGGTAGCGATAGCGATCCCGAACCCGATCTCGATTTCGATTTAGAGAACCGGTTATTCATCCAGGTTTTCGCGGTCAGAAATTAAAAAAAAAATCTCGCGCAGGTTGATAGCCTCGAAGCGGATGCGCATCGGCGGTCCGGTGTGGATTTGGAACGCAATCACGCCACTGCGCCGGGCTTCGGGCGCGTCGTCGACGAGTTCGTGCATCTTCACGCCGTTTATCATAGTGACGATGCGGTTGCCATGAGCAATCACGCGGTAGTCATTCCAATCGTCCATGTGAATGTGTTCGAAAAGCTCGTCTTCGCTCGCGAACTCTTCAACGGTTCTTTCGCCGTCGGGATCCAACGTGACGCGCTGTCCGCGCCGGGCCAGGATGCCGCGGCCCCTCTCCTCGAAAAGGATGCCCGTGATCCAGTCGTCCGTAGCAATGTCGGGCTGGTACCCAGCCACGCGGTAGCCGTCGAGCCGCTCGGAGCGCACCTGGATGCCCGAGTTAGCCCACTCGGTGTCGATGCGGTAACGGAACTCGAGCTCGAAATCCGCGGGCTCGCCCTCGTTCCAAATCAGGAACGTGTTGTGCTCGAGTTGACCATCCTCGGTGGTTTCGCCCACGATCTGGCCGTCCTCGACCCGCCAAATGTCCGGATCGCCGTCCCATCCCTCGAGGGTTTCACCGTCAAAGAGCGGCCGGAACAAGGTCTTTAGCCTGATATCATCCAGGCGGATGGTCATGGGACGGCCGGTGTGCAGTTGGAAGGCGATGATACCCTGCCGCCGGGCTTGCGGGCTGCGGTCCACGACTTCATGGGTAACATGGCCGTTGATGATGGTCGTGATCCGGTCCCCTTCGGCGACAACGTGGTAGTCGTTCCACTCGTGCGGGTCAATATGTTCGCCCAAAGCGTCGGCATCCGCGAACACCTCGGTGTGTTTCTCGCCATCCTCGTCGATAACGGTCCTTTCGCCGCGCCGGGCCAGGATGCCGCGGCCCCGCTCCTCGAAAAGTATGCCCGTGATCCAATCGTCGGTGGCGATATCCGGCTGGTAACCGGCGACCACGTAACCATCGAGCCGCTCGGAGCGCACCTGGACGCCCGAGTTGCCCCATTCGCTGTCGATGCGAAAGCGGAACGTGAGCTCGAAGTCGCTGGGCTCGCCGCCCTCCCAGATCAGAAAACTATTTCTCTCGATGGGTGCTTCCGCGGTCGTCTCACCGATGAGGTGGCCGTCCTCGACGCGCCACAGGCCCTCCTGGCCGGTCCAGCCGTCGAGGGTTTCCCCGTTGAAAATGAGGACGAAATCGTCATCGGCCGACGCGCCCGCGGCCAATGCTCCGAAAAACAGGCACCCCGCAACAACGGAGGTGAAAATCCATCCCGGGACGCGGCTGGTCCGGGAAACTTTCGAGAGATGGTTGTCTTGACACGGCATCTGGCTATCTCCTTCTGGCGATGTCGTTGCCTCGCTTCGGGCGTCATGCGGCCCAATACCCTCAGTATCGCAAAACTCGATGCCCGTCCCCAAATTCGGATTCAAGGCTACCCAAGACCAGGGCTCTTATCTGCGTTTCGTTGCATCATCCGCGGATGAGCCTTCCAGCCGCTTTCGTGACCTATCGGGCGAGAAGGCGATCGTTCACGAGGTGAGGATGGCGTGTTTCTGCATGCTTCGCCAGAGAGTGGTTTTGTAGATGCCGGGCGCGGCGACCGAGGGCGAGGGCAATCAGAGTATGAAGGCGGGCGGCGCGGCCATGGCGGTATCCTCGAGCTTGAAGTGCTCGCGCTGGTTGAACCCGAACAGGGTCGCGATGATGGCCGAGGGAAAGGTCTGCACCCGATTGTTGTTGTCGCGCACGTTGCCGTTGTAGAAGCGGCGCGCCGCCTGAATGCGGTTCTCGGTGTTGGCGAGTTCTTCCTGAAGCGCAAGGAAGTTGGCGTTGGCCTTGAGGTCGGGATAGTTCTCGACCCGCACTAGCAATCCGTGCAGGGCGGATTGGAAACGCTGCTCGGTGTCGGCCTGCTGCCCGGGCGAGCCCCAGTTGTGCGAGCATTCTTCGCGCAGGCGCACTACTTCGTCGAGGAGCGCGCGTTCGTGGGCCGCATAACCCTTGACGGTGTCCACCAGATTGGGGATGAGGTTGTACCGGCGTTTGAGTTCAGTCTCGACATTGGACCACGCCTCATCGCAATGGTTGCGGATTCGCACTAAACCGTTGTACATCACGACGATGCTCAAAAGGAGGATGCCGAGTATTGCCGCGGGAATGGCCAACGCGATGGGTTCCATAGCCCGGTTCCTTTCATGCGCGGTAAAGGTATTCGGGAAACATGCCCCGGATCGTGATGAGCCGGTTCAGGTTGGTTTCCACTTCCTCGGGTTTCACTCGCCGGTCGAAACATAGTGCGACACAGCGGTTCTCGATCTCGACCGAGAGATCCCGATGGCGCAAGAGGTATTCTATCAAGGCAGGGTTGCAGATGTCGTACGCGAAGCGCTTGTCAGGCGAGCGAACCGTGAATGCCCGCGAAAACTCGGCGGACTCGAAGCTGATGTCTTTGAACCCGAGCATCTGGCCGAGTTTCGACAGCAGGGTCTCGGGGTAAATGCGCAGCTCGGGGAAGATCCGTTCCTGCTCGAGGATGAAATAGCTGAAATAGTGGTGAGTGGTCTGGCGGCGGCCCTTGGAATCCCTCGAATACGTTTCGTAGTGGAAATCGAACGCTTGCACGGGGTGCCCGTGGTACACGCCCTCGAGAATGTTGAAGGCATACCGGTTCGAGCCTTGCCGAAGCGCATCGAGGAAGTGATACCGGTCAGGAAGGGACGTGTCGCGTTCACGGAAACCCAAGCTCAGACGGCGGGCCAGGGCCTGTAACTCCTCGCGCCGTTTCTTCTCTTGCCTGTGACCAATTATCGCCACCACGATGACCAACAGCACCGCCAGGACTATGAAAATGAGCACCGGCAGCGGGGGACCGGCAGCAAAAAAGTACGGACTATTCACTTC
>SLSB01000322.1 GCA_007130675.1 Candidatus Hydrogenedentota bacterium
ACCTCTCGTTCTCCGAATCCAGAGAAGGGTACCGCCGCATCCAAACGCTGAGATAATGCGTCTCTGGAAGCGCCGCCAAGTCTGGATGCGCACAAAGTTGAAGCTGCAGCACGGTAGTCCCCGATCGGGGAACGCCAACAATGAAAACAGGGCCGTCTTCCATTACGAAATCCCTTTAAGTACCAGCCGGATAGTGAAAAGCCCTTGCCCAATGACCTCTCTGAAGAGGGCAGGAAACAGCAGACGAATTGACACGATATAAACCAGAATTCCGCTCAAGGCTTGACATGTCAGCACAATCACAGAGGGATGCGACCGCAAGAGTAACGGAATACTTGCTGCGGCAGCGGCCACCAGCACCGAAGAAACCGCAATAGGTGACACAATGCGCAAATATGTGGATATCCTCGCACCAGACAGCTTGACGACTGCAAGAAACGGGATTGGGGAGAGTAGATAACCACGGATGACGTATGCCCACGCAACCGCAACAATCCCCCAGCGAATGACCAAAAGCATACCTACAAGATTGCCAACCACATTAAGCAAATCGATGCACATGCGCCATTGTGGCCGCCCACAGCCGATCAGCACAGACGCGTCAAGATATCCCAGCGAGTGCACAATCCCGATAAGCGCCAACACCCGCATGATCGGAATGGCCTCCACCCACTGTTCGGAGAAAAGCACATCGACCAACACTGGGGCAGTCACCAGAATACCTGCGAAAAGTGGGAACGCGATTAAGCTGACGTAGCGGGTGAGATTGTAATACGCGGACCTGAGAGAATCCTTCTGGTCCTGCTTCTCGGCAAAGATCGACAGAGAAACTTGAGAAATCACCCCGCCGAACAATGTGACTATCGTGCGTATAAGCCTGAAGGCAACGGTGTAAAGACCCAAGGCGACAGGACCAAGAAAGAACCCGATGACAAGATCCGCCAAATGCTTATTGAAAAAATTCAGGACCCGGCTCCCGGTAACGCTGATTCCGAAGCGGAACAATTCGCGGAAATGACTCCGGGAAAAGGACAAATGCGGGCGCCACTCATTGAAGAACCACAGCAACGTGGACTCGCTGCCCCTTGTGACCAACTGGTATGCCACCAGGGCCCACACACCGTGGCCGCGCCAGGCCATCACTATTCCGGCAATCCCTCCTGCTATAGTGCCCACAACTGACGCCAGAGCCAGAGACCGAAACAGGAACCCACGTCTAAGAAGTGCTTTGGGAACACCACTGATTCCTGCAATAATGAATACAGCGGAGAGCCCCGTGATGACCTCCTTGAGGCGAGGCTCGCCAAAAAAACGACCAACAAGGGGGGCCGTAACGATACAGGCGATTGTAAGCGCCAGACTAAGCCCAAGATTCGTCCAGAAGGCGGTATCCAAATGCTCTTGGGCAATATTGCGCCTTTGTATGATTGCCTCGAGAAACCCCTGCTCAACAAAGACTCCCACGAACGCAATATAGACGGATGCAAGAGCAACAAGACCAAAATCTTCTGGCTTCAGAAGCTTGGCCAACAGCAAGAACACAAGCAGCGCCACGCCTTGGTGGCCCCACAGGCCCACTGCCGACCACACAGTTGCCGTAATCGCTTTTTCGCGCAAAACACGAACCCTTATCTCTGAATTCTTGGCATTCAGATAAGGCGTTGATGCTTAGAGCTGATCATGGCGCTGCAATAGAACTATCTCTACGCAATGGAGCTCTTCGCACATCCTGTTACGTGCAGGGGCCATCAAGGGAGGTATCCTGCAACAGATCGACGCGTTATCCGGTCAGTTCACATCTCGCGCAAGTTCTCGATATGTGAAATCGCCATCGGTAAACGTCCCGCTTGCCGAGCCTACCCCTCCTGCCCCTGCGGAGTTCCGTTGCCGGTTTCGCGCACAAGTTTGGCGCCGATGACCAGGAAGCACAGCGCGCCAAAGGCGACGACCATGCCGCCCAGGACGGTTCTCGAGCGGGCGGGCGCCACTTTAGCCGGGTTGATCTCGGCGCGATAGAGGATCGCGGTACCGGTGCGTGCTGCCTGTTCGGAGGCTACTTGCAACAGAGCCACCTCCTCGGCTTTCGAGGCCAACTGACTCTGGATGCCCAGCGCGTTTTCGATTTCCCGTTCAAGAGAGCCAATTTCTTGCGCGGCTGCTAAGATCGCTTCGTCAAGGCCCGCCGCCGTAGCAGAGAGCTCTTCGCGCATACCTTCTCTGACCTCTAACTCTTCTTGTTTGCGGGCGTTCTCGACAGCCAGCGTTTCGATATTGATAACTTCCGTATCAAAATCTTCGCGCAATGCTTTCAAGACGCTATCCGTCGACTCTATTTGCGCCTCGCGCCAGTCAATTTCGCGCTGAATAGCGTCGATGTCGCGTTCGAGTTCGCCAAGAAGCGCACTCGTGGCTTCCGCACTCTCTGTAAGTTGCGCGATACTGCTCGTGAGCGTTTCAATCTTGGATTTCGCATCGATAATGGAGCGTTCTGTAGATTGGTACGCAGGATTAAGCTCTTCGGTTTTGAGGGGGGTCAATGCAGCATGCGCGGGAAGTTCCCCCCTGATGTGGGCATTCCAGAGGGCGTCATCCGTAATGGCTTTGTCGAGGGTTAGCTTCTCGGGAATCGCAGCAAGCTGCTCGGTCAAAGAGGCCAACGTCGCCTGGACGGCAGGGAGTTCGTCTGTTGCCTTGGCTTTCTCGTTCAGAATCCGCTGAATGTCCGTTTCGAGGTGTTCGAGTTGCTTCTGTCTGCCCAAGAGGTTGCTGCCGCGGCGATAATCACGGAGGGCTTCGCCTTGGCGGACTCTCCGTTCCGCCCAGCGAACGATTTCACGCGCGCGAGGCGTGAGGGCGTCCATGTCGAACGGATAAGGTTGGCCGGCAGCGGCCATTTCCTGGGCTACGTCGCCAATCCACTGGCCGTCGTGTTGTTGCTCTTCGATGCGCCGGCGCCCCTCGCGGATGGCCACCTCGTTGACCGAGATGTCGACACTCATTTCGACAATGCCTTCTTCCAGGCTCCCAACGCTCTCTTTGAGCTTCTCGAGTCTATCCTCTTGCAACACCAGTCTGGCCTCGGCCTTCTTGGCCACGAGGTCCCTCTCGTATTGTTCAAGACTCTGGTTGGATTGGGCATACATATTGCCAATGAACTGCCCAAGAGCCTCGATGCCTTCGGCATACACCTCACTGCTCTTATCTTCGAGAAGCTCGGCCCACTCATTTGCAATAAGCTGTGCTTCCCAGGGGCTCTGCGCTCGCGCGGTCAGTGTAAGGATAGGCAGTATGCCGGCCGTCCCGCGCGGCTGATTCTGCATCCGCTTGATCGCTGTCTGCAGAGAGTTCTGAAAGCTTTGAAACGCGTTTATCTTGTCAGTATGAGGTTCTCGCCACTTTTCGATAGCCTGCTTTTCCCAGAGGCGCTCGAAAAGAATCCACTGAATCTCGGCAGACTCAGCAAACGTTTGCAAGGTCTCGACATTCATCCCCCGCGCATCATCCGCGATCGGGCCCCTGAGTTCATGCACAATGGCAGTCTGCGGCTCGCGCACAATCAGCGCGGCGGAAGATTCATAGACATTGGGAAGCGTCAGCGTATATGCGGCAATCGCGAACCCCGCCACCAGGGTAAGTCCCAGCAGAATCCACCACCGTCGGTACAATTCCCGGAGGATGTCCGCCAATTCGATCTCACCATGCACCTGAGGTTTTTCCGGCATGAATACCCCTCGACAGCCTCGATTCGGCCGCATCACAACATTTCCGCACCAACCGCCACAGTATAGATTCCTGTGCGGTACAATTCAACGCATGCGCGGGCATTTCATCGCACGGAATCAGCGCAAAAACGCCCCCACGTTATCCTTGGTAACGAGTTCAAACGGGATAAAAACCCGCTCCTCGAACGGCTCGCCGCTGACAATACTGAACGCGGTCTCGACGGCCATCGCGCCCTGGGCCGTCGCGTTCTGAAAGACGGTTGCGTCCAAACGTCCCGCGTTCACGGCATCCAGCGCATCGGCAATGGCGTCAACACTGGCCACAATGACCCGGTCCTTGATACCGGCCTGTTCGATGGCCACTACCGCGCCCATGCCCATCTCATCATTCTGGGCAAATACCGCGTCAATGGCATCCCCAAATGACTGAATCCAGTTCTCCATGAGAGTGATGGCCTTGGCGCGGTCCCATTCGGCGGTCTGGCTGGCCAGCAGGTTCAAATTGGGATACCGCCCCAGCACTTCCTGAGCGCCGCGCTCCCGATCAATCTGCGCCGTCTGCCCCATAAACCCTTGCATCATCAGCACATTGCCCTGGCCATTCAGGCGGCCGGCGATGTACCCCATGGCGAGCTCAGCCGACTCCTCGTCACGCGAACCCACAAACGCGGTTGGAGCCGACCGTGTCTGAGAGTTTACATTGACGACAGGAACGCCCTCTGCCAGCGCCCGGTCGACCGCAGGCGAACTGGCATCCCATTCGCAGGGGTTGAGTATGATGGCATCCACGCCCTGAACCAGAAAGTTTTCGGCCTGTTGCACCTGGCGCTCGGCGCTGCGCCGCGCATCGTTTACGATCAGCCTCACCCCAAGTTCGGCCGCCTTCTCCTGCATCGCCTCATTTAGCAAGACAATGTACTCGTTGGACAGATTGAGCAGCGATACGCCGAAGACGAACTGCCCCGAACCGGCCTCTCGATCTCCCCGCTCCCCCGGTCGCCCTCCGTCGCCGCATCCGCTGATACAAGTCATCACGAAAACGGCCGCGGCCAACATCCAACGTGCACAATTCATCTGGCTTTCCCCTCGTTATGTCTCGGAGCAGCCAACACTACCTCGTTTTCCGCCGGTCCAGCATTACTGCTCCCACGATAATTACGCCTTTCACCACCTGTTGATAGTAAGAAGAGACGTTCAGCATATCCAGTCCGCTGCTGATAACGCCCATGAGCACGGCGCCCAAGAGGGTACCCCCGACGCCCCCAACACCCCCGCCAAGGCTGGTGCCGCCGATGACCACCGAGGCAATGGCATCGAGTTCATACATGATGCCCGCGTTGGGCTGTCCCGTCGTACTGCGAGCCGCCTGAACTATCCCCGCGATGCCCGCACACGCGCCGCACACGGTATAGGCGAGTATCTTGGCCGCATGCACATTGATACCCGAGGCATAGGCCGCGGCCTCGTTTCCGCCCGTGGCGTAAATGTGGCGGCCCGCGCGGGTGCGCCGCAGAAAAACCGCCGACACCAGGGCCACAACAACCAGAATCACCACAGGAATTGGAATACCCAAAAGACTGCCGCTGCCGATGTGCGTGAACTCCGGCCTCAACTGCGAAACGGGGCGTCCGCCGCTGAAAATGTAGGCCAGCCCGCGCGCCGCCGTCATCATCCCAAGCGTGGCGATAAACGGAGCCGCGCGCCCCTTGGTGACCACCAGCCCGTTCACCCCTCCGCAAAGCGCCCCCGTCAACACACCCAAAAACAGGGGCACCGCCAGCGGGTACGCGCCCGACCGGGCAAATGTGGCCGCAACCACCCCGCCCAGCGCCAGAACCGAACCAAGCGACAGGTCAACCCCGCCCGTCAGCAACACATACGTCACTCCAACCGCCAGAATCCCGTTGATGGCGATCTGACGCAGCAGCGTGAGCACATAACCTACAGACACCGCCTGCGGCCGGGCTGACGCAAGAATGACGCACAAGACGGCCAAGGCAAACACAAGCCCTATGTGCCGCCACGCGCCCGGCCTCTTCTTCCAGCCATGCACACTCTCTGCCGGAGACCTTCTCATTGAATCGCGTTGGTGACCTCTTCCATACCGATGACCCGCAATGCCTGCGGACGCTTTTCCATTGCTGTAAGGGAGTAAGAATCGTCACACATTACCAAAAACAGCGCCACGCGTTCATCTAACCCGATATCTCGTTATCCCGATATCTCATGTACCTCCTTAAGTCACGCCTCCTTCCCGAATCCGATTCAGCACTGGTGACGTTTGGGCCAAGCCCCTCGTGCGCTCTGGCTGTCAGGTTTCAGCGCCAACGGCGCGAAACTATAGTAGCCCGGGGCAAGGGGAACACGCTTGCGTGTGACGCCGCCCCGGGATCAACGGTTCTCACCCCCCTCTCCTAGCGCTGAAGGCACGACCCATGTCATGGCGAACCCGGAGCGGAATGGAGAGTTCTCGTCGAAGACGACTAAGATATGCGTTTCCCCTGTAGCGCCGAGTCACGTGCGCTTTCAGGTTTTCCCAGCCCGGCCCGGTATGTTGCCGCGCCTTCGGCGCTCCGGAGGGGAGTTGGACGACCGTTATTTGTTCAGCCGGTCCGCTGTGGCGTGGTGTCCTGACCACGCCCACTTGTGCGACAGGTCTCCAGCGTTGCTCCGCCCCGTTCGCGCACCGGGAACTGGACACCCCGTAGTTGTTTAGCCTCCGGTATCTACCCTTATCTCACCTCCTGGGTGTCTGAACCCGCAAACCTGCGACCAGACAACCAAGGGGCTTATGCTACCTTGCCTGAGGTCAGCCGACGACACGCCTCCTTCGTTCACGCCTCCATGTTCACGTTGCAATAAAATGTGCTGTTGTGCTACCATCCGACTTGATTTCTGGCTTGTACAAGGCCAGCCTTTTGTTCTGGTGGGGAAAGCGTTGCAAAGAATGCGCTCACTTTATTCGTG
>SLSB01000615.1 GCA_007130675.1 Candidatus Hydrogenedentota bacterium
CCGAGATTTTCCCGGAAACCGGGGCCCAAGGCGACACAGCGATCCAAGTCATCCCGAGCGGTCCCAATTTTCTGACCGAGAACTACCATTGTCTGGTCGTAGCGGCCCTTCACGGCGCGCAGGAATGCGTCACCATGACCACGCCCTATTTTGTGCCGGACGACAGCATGCTCAATGCCCTCGAGACCGCCGCGCTGCGCGGTGTCGAGGTCAATCTCGTGGTTCCACGCGAATCCGACCAGATCATTGTCGGCGCGGCAGGCGAGGCGCATTTCGAGGAACTTCTCAACTGGGGCGTAAACGTCTATCTCTACGAATCGGCCATTATTCACGCCAAGACCCTGACCCTGGACAGAGCAATGGCGTTCGTGGGTACCAGCAACCTCGATATCCGGTCGTTTGCCCTCAATTTCGAGTGCAATCTTGCCGTGTACTCCGACCGCTTTGTCGAACAACTGCGCCGCCAGCAGCAACAGTACATCCAATCCTCGACACGCCTCGACCTCGACACATGGGAAAAACGCTCGACGGCCCACGACATCTACGTGAATCTCGCCAAACTGTTCAGCCCCCTCTTGTGAGCCAGACTCACAAGGCATCGGCCGAAAGCTGAAAAACCCAACACACATCCTCCGCTTAATAAGCGTCTTTCTCACTATTTCCCGACCAGGCGCTTGAGCGCCTCGGCGAAGTAGCAATAGTGTTCCCACGATACGTCATCGGGCACGGAATGATCGAGGTCGGGGATGTAGCGACCTTTCTCAACGGCGGGCCGGACGCGCTCGAGTTCGGCGTCGATGGCTTCCGGGCCTTGTGCGAGGGCGCGCTTGTCGATACCGCCCATCATGGCGAGGCCGGGGTATTGGGCCTGCATCGCGTTCACATCGCAGCCCGCGGCGACCTCGAGAGGCCAGAGGTAATTGACCCCCGTGGCCATCATGGGCGGGATGATCAGGCCGGGCTGCCCATCGGTATCGACGGAAAACACCGGAATATCGTGATGCGCTGCAAACCCCGCGATACGCCGGTAGCACGGCCCCATGAACTCGTCCCACTGTTCGGGCGAAATAAGCGGCCCGTTGCGCCCGCACATGTCTTCCCACATGTGGATCACGTCTAAGCGCACCAGCCCCGCCACATCCTCGAACATGCCGAGATACAGGTCCGTGAGATGTCCCATGATCTCGTGCACCCAGCCGGGATCGGTGCAGAACGCCATCAGACACTCTTCGTCGCCCAGGAGCCAGCGCAAGCCGCCGTAGATCCCGACGTCGGGAAAGTTGCCCACCTGGATCGGAAACCCGAGGTCGGGCCACATGGCGAGCGCGCCCCGCAGATCATCAGAAATCCGTCCCGGCGTGTTTGGGTTCAGCCGCTCTTCCTTGTATTGCTCCCAGTCGCGACGGTTCTTGACAGGGAACTCGAGGAATTCGGGCATGGATTCACGGCCTTTGAACTCGCGCCGTTTGATCCCCCACGAGTCCACCGAGACGCGCCAGTCGTCCGTCTTTTCGAGTACAAGGGGGTCATACGCGGGATACGGCCCGAAACTTGCTGGCACCGGCACGGGCGGGGTGTCAGGTTCAAACAGCAGGCGCGGCTCGCCCAATAGCCCGAAATCGGCCCCTTCGCGTTTCCAGCGATCGAGGGTGGTTTCCCATCCGCCCCAGAGCAGCCAATACGGGGGCCGGTCCACCGGTTCGCCCCGCACACACGCCAGAAACCGTTCGCGATCCGTCATACGTCCCCCTTTGGATGGGGTCATACCCGAATTTCCCGATCATGAGCACAATGCTCATCCCACCTCAAACGCTCGGACGGGGGGGCGAATTTTCAAATCCGCCATTTGGCTTCTCCCGCTTTGGTCCCTTACGTCCCTTTGGTCGCTTGGGCCCCTTTTCCGAAGCACACAACGGGTTCTTCTCGCCGCTGACTTCCGGTTACCCCTTCTTCCCCTTCGGCCGGTACATGTGGACGCTCTGCCCGAAGATCATATCGGCCGATTCCATCACCGTCTCGCTCAAGGTCGGATGCGGGTGAATGGTCAGGCCGATGTCTTCGGCGGTCGCGCCCATTTCGACAGCCAGCGCGCCCTGCGCGATCAATTCGCCCGCCCCCGAGCCCACGATGCCCATACCGAGCACCTGTCCGGTATCGGGATCCGCAATCAGCTTGGTCAATCCATCCGGGCGGCTCAGGGTCGTAGCGCGGCCCGAGGCCCCCCACGGGAATCTCGCCACATGGACCTCGCGTCCATCTTTTTTCGCATCGGTTTCGGTCAACCCGCACCATGCCATCTCGGGATCGGTAAACACCACCGCCGGGATGGCCTTGGGCTCGAACGCCACATTGTGCCCGGCGATCACCTCGGCGGCCACGCGGCCCTCATGCGACGCTTTGTGCGCGAGCATCGGCTCGCCTGCAATATCGCCAATGGCAAAGATGGCAGGGTCATTGGTGCGGCGTTGTGCATCCACTTTCACAAAGTCCCGGTCGTTCAGCTCGACGCCCGTCGTTTTGAGACCCAGCCCGCTCGAATTGGGGCTGCGGCCCACACACGTCAAGACCTTGTCGAAGGTTTCCGTGAACGGTTTCTCGTCGCCGGTACGAAATGTGACCTGCAACCCATTCTTTTTCTCCTCGATCTTCTCGACGCGGGTATTGAAGTGCTTCGCGTGAAACAGCGCGCCGACCCGCTCGGCCAGAATGTCGCGCAGATCGGCATCGACGCCCGGCAGAAACGCCGGCGTCATCTCGACGAGGGTCACCTTCGACCCGAGCGTCGCATAGACACTGCCCAGTTCGAGTCCGATGTATCCGCCGCCCACAACCAGCAGGGTTTCGGGAATGTCCTCGAGTTCAAGTGCCGCCGTCGAGTTCATCATGCGCGGCGAATCCACCAGAAGGCTCGGGATGGTCGTCGGGCGCGAGCCCGCCGCGAGAATCGACTGCTCGCATTCGACGATGTGCTCCTCTCCGGTATCGGCGGTCACCTTCAGCGTGGTCGAATCCTGGTATGCCGCCCGCCCGCGCAAAAAACGAATCTTGCGCGCCTTGGCGAGCTGCCCGAGGCCGCCGGTAAGTTTCTCGACCACGGCGTCCTTCTGCTTGCGCATTTCGAGCAAATCAATTCTCACGTGCTCGAAGTAGATGCCCCAGTCCGCGGCTTCCTCGGCCTCCTTCAACACTCTGGCGCAATGCAGCAGGGCTTTCGAGGGGATACAGCCCCGGTACAGGCACACGCCGCCGGGGTTCTTTTCCAGATCAATCAGGGTGACCTCGAGGTCGAGGTCGGCGGCGGCGAAGGCGGCCGCATAACCGCCGGGTCCTCCGCCAATGACCGCCACTTGTGTCTTCAAGGGTTTGCTCATAGCGCTATTACCATTTCCTTGCCATTCCGCACTGATCTAAGAGGTGCGCACGTGTGTCTTAAACGCTTCCCAATAGCCGGCCACATCGCCAAAATCGGGGGGCGCAACCGGCGTGCTCTCAATATCAAACTCTTCGCCCATCTGCTTGAGGTCTTTGCCCTCGGCAAGCATCCAGGCCGTCAGGGCCGCGCCAAACGCAGTGCCCTCCGCCTGGCTGGTCAGGGCGAGGGTGTAATCCGGGCACAACGCCGCCAGCAGTTCGCAATAGCGCTTGTTGTTGGAAAATCCGCCTTCGGTGAACACCATGGAACCATGCTCGCCGCCGCAGCGTTCGAGCAGCTGCCGCGTCGCCAGCGCCAAGCTCACATTCAGGGCCGCATAATAGTCCTGACCCAGATGCGAATACGGCGCGCCGCCCGCATTCTCGAGTTCGGCATACAACGCCGCTTCACCGTCCACCACGACTTTGGCATCGACCCCGGGAAACGCGCTCGCCGCGGGCATCACCCCGGGCACAATAAATATGCGCTTTTCGGCAATTACTTTCCTGACGTCCTCGACGGTACTTTCGTCTTTGGCATCGGTTAGCGCGCCGAACTTGTCGTATTCCATGCCGCCGGGAAAGATCGCGGTCTTCAGCGGGCGGTTGAACGCGTCGAGGTTGTAGAAGACCTTGGCTTTAACCTCGGCCTCGGTCAACAACGGCGTGGGCGACTGACCCATCAGCACGCACCACGTGCCCGTCGAGTTCAGAATGAACTTTTCGTATCCTTTGGCCAGATACGGCAGGAAATTCGCGTTCGAGTCATGAATGCCGAGCGTCACCTGACAGTCTTCGGGCAGATTGCACGCTCGAGCCAGCTCAGGTTTCACCGTGCCCAGCGCATCCCATGGACTCCCCATCTTGTCGGGAAACAGCGTGTGCGCGCCCAGACGAATGCCCACCTTGCTCCAGGTGCCGTCAAAAAAGTTCCACAAATAATTGTGGTTGCCGAGATACGTCGGCTCCATGCTGAAATTGCCGGTCAACTCGTACCCAAGATAGGAATTGTAGAAGAGAACCGTTTTCACCTTCTCCCACACCTCCGGCTTCCGGCTGAACACGTAAAACAAGGCCTTCGCGCCGTTGGCAAAACCAACATTGGGCGTGCAGGTATCGTAATGCAGTTCCTCGGCCTTGCCGAAAGTGTCATAAAACTCCCGCTCGATCTCGGCCCCTTTTTCACTGGTGTATGAGATGACAGGATAGGCCAGTTTGCCTTCCTGGTCGAGCATCGCGACGGTCGCGCCGTGCGCGCATACGGCAATCGCGCGAATATCGTAGTCTTTGCCCAGCTTGGCCATGGCGCCCTTGAACCACTCGAGCAATGCCTCCGTAGGCTCGACCTCGAGCCCGTCCTGCATGCGCGGATCAAGATTCGTGCGCTCTTCGGCCAGCGGCTTAAACTGCCGGTCATACAACCGGACCTTCTTATTCGTCTTTCCCACATCAAGTACGGCAACAGCACGCGTCTTCACGGCACTACCTCCCCATTAGTTCGCGGGCAGCCCTGAATAACCATCCAGCTTGAGCATAGCAAGTCCGAACCCCCGGGAGCTACCCGACGGTCCGCTCGATTATATGACGTTGCGCACGAAGCAGTCCGATAATGCTGAATGCATCCTGTATCTCGCCCTGGTAAACCATCTCGAGGGCATCGTCGAGCGGCACTACGCGCACTTCGAGCACTTCCGTAGCGTCGGGCGCTGACTGGGTCTCCTCGAGTTCTTCCGCCAGAAAAATGTAACCCCGCTCTGCTGAGATGCAGTTGCTGAAGTGAATTTCGTTGCCCAGTGGGCTCCATTTGCGGGCGCGCAGACCCGCTTCCTCGCGCAATTCGCGTTGGATGCACGTCAGCGGCGCTTCGTCCGGTTCGGCGCCGCCCTCGACGAGCTCCCACGAGTAGTGCTGCGTCGGATACCGGTACTGCCCTACCAAATACACCTCGTTGGCGGGGGTCAGGGCTACAGCCGCGACGGCCACCCGCGTCTCGATGTAGCTGTAGATGCCGTCGGCCCCGTCCGGCCGCACCACCTGATCCTCAATCACCCGCAGCCACGGCGTTTCGTAAACCAGCCGGCTCGACTGGGTCGTCCACGGATTGTTCATGCCTACGCGCTTATCCTTCCATGAATATCAGGAACGGATTCTCAATGGCCTCGCAGAGCCACCGCAAGAACCGCGCTCCATCGGCTCCGTCGATGACCCGGTGGTCGTAGGACAGCGCCAGCGGCAGTATCGTCCGCGGCTCAAACGCGCCGTCGATGTACACCGGCTCGATGACATTGCGCGACACACCCAGGATCGCCACCTCGGGCTCGTTTACGATGGGCGTGAAACCCGTGCCGCCGATACCCCCCAGGTTCGAAATCGTGAAACACCCGCCCTGCATCTCATCCAGCGAGATCTTCTTGGTGCGCGCGCGTTCGGCCAGTTCAGTCAATTCGACGCTCACCTCGGTCAGGTTCTTGGCATCCACATCGCGCAACACCGGCACCAACAAGCCGCGATCGGTGTCCACTGCGATACCGATATGGCAGTATTGCTTGTAAATGAGCTGTTCATGCTCGATGTCGAGAGTGCAGTTAAACCGCGGAAACTTGCGCAAGGCCGCTGCCACGACCTTCGCAAGGATTGCCGTCAGCGTAAGCTTTCCACCCGCGGCTTCGACCTGTTTCGCATACCGTTTGCGCAGTTCCTCGAGCCCGGTCACGTCGGCCTTGTCGAATTGCGTCACGTGGGGAATAGCCGCCCAGGCATGCGCCAGCCGCTCGGCCGTCCGGCGCCGCACCGTGCTCATGTCCCGCCGATCGATCTCGCCCCACCGCGAAAAATCGGGCAGCGGAGCGCCCGCGCTCGCGGGCTGGCCCGAGATAGACGGCGCAACTCCACCCGCATCTACATTCATCCGCCGCGCATAAGCCTTGACATCATCGGGCGTCACACGGCGGCCTTTACCCGAGCCCTTTACCTGGTTGATGTCGACGCCAATTTCGCGGGCCAACCGCCGCACGCTCGGCGCCGCCGCCACAGCCGCCGCACCCGCCCCCCGAGCAGGCTCTTCTTCCGGCTCTTCAGATTCCTCTGCTTCCTCCGGTTCTTCTTGTTTTTCTTGTTCTTCTGGTTTCTTCGGCTCTTCTGATTCTTCAGGTTCTTCAGACTCGTCTGACTCGTCGGACGTGTCGGACACTTCAGACTCTTCCGGCTTTTGAGACTTTTCAGACTTTTCCGCGGCGACTTCCTTCTTCTTCTCCGTCTCGGCAGAA
>SLSB01000218.1 GCA_007130675.1 Candidatus Hydrogenedentota bacterium
CGCCAACGTGTATTTGCTCAACGCGGGCGACATATTCGTGCGCCACGCGGACCGCTGGGCCGAGCCCAACGACGTCGCGTATTACCGCGAGCGGTCCGCGTTCATGATAACCACCATGAACGCCGTGGGCTTCGACGCCTGCACGCTTGGCAATCACGAGTTGTTCTACATTGAAGGGTATACCCGCGAGGCTCTCGAACTGGCGGAGTTTCCGTTGCTCAGCGCCAATATCCGGCTCGATACGGACAAGCTGCCCCCGTTGAAGCCTTATGTGGTTTTCGAAACCGACAACGGATTGAGCCTCGCCGTGCTTGGTCTGTCGCGGGCCAACCGGCGCCCCGGCATCGAGGTGCTGGACTTCATCGAGACCGCGCGCGAATATGCGCATCTCGCTGACGAGCATGATCTCTTTGTGGCGCTCACCCACATCGGATTGCGGACCGACCGGGAACTCGCCGAGACCATGCCCGAGCTCGATGTGATCATCGGCGGTCACTCGCACAATGTGCTCGGGGAGGGCGAGCGCGTCAACGGCGTGCTCATCGGCATGGCAGGCGGAGCGCCCCATCAGGAAGACCCCGAAAGACCCAAGTACCTCGGCAAGATTAGAGTCACCCTCGAAAACGGCCGCGTCATCGATAAAACGGCGCGCGTATTCATATTCGAGGCCGAGGTGGCGCAACCGGTCTCGTGACGCCGGTTCTGACAGGGCGAAACTGAGTGCGGCCCTGGATTTCGCCGAAAACCTGAGATTTGCCTCTGGATCCGCTATGCTGAAGCGGACTGAGGCATACGAAACAATGACAAGAAAGGCGGTTGCTCATGAATGGCATCTTCTTGAAAAGCACTCGCCGCGGATGCGCCTTTTCGCGCTGCCTGGCCGTCGTTGTGGCAGTGGGCATACTTGCGGCTGCGGCCGACGGAGCCACACTGACCGGCACGGTCCTCGGTCCTGATGAATCGCCTGTCAGCGGGGTGGTGGTCGAGACGGGCTCGCTCGAGGCCGTGACGGACGAAGCGGGCGCGTTTCGCCTGACCGGACTGGATACAGGCAAAGCCATTGTCCGGCTTCGCGGTGACGCGGGCGAAGGCCGCGTGGCGGTCACCTTGGGCGACGACGACACCGCCGTGGTGCTGAACTATCCCGTGATTACGACGGTGGTGTTGCTGCACGACAACGATACCCACTTCAACTTCAACCAGCGCGAGGCCTTCGAGGCCGAGGTAAATGCCATCCGAGCGCGTTACGCCAACGTTTTTCTGCTCAGCGCGGGCGACATCTTCGTACGCCACGCCGACCGGTGGGCCGAACCCGGCGATATTTCGTACTACGAAGAAATGTGCGCGTACATGATAGATATCATGAACGATATCGGCTACGACGTCTGCACGCTGGGCAACCACGAGTTGTTCTATCTGGACCACTACACGCGCGAGGCGCTCGAGAGGGCGCGGTTTCCCTTGCTCGCGGCGAACATCGGCATTGAGACCGATAAACTGCCGCCCGTAAAACCCTATGTGATATTCGAAACCCAGAACGAACTGAGCATCGCCGTGCTGGGAATTACCCGTTCCAATGAGAGGCCCGGCGTCGAGACGCTCGATTTCATCGAGACCGCCCGCGCGTATGAGCAGCTCGCGGACGAACACGACCTCTTTGTGGCGCTAACCCACATCGGCCTGAGCCGCGATCGCGCATTGGCCGAGGCCATGCCCGAGCTTGATGTGATCATCGGCGGGCATACCAATCACCTCCTCGAGGAAGGCGAACGCGTGAACGGCGTGCTCGTAACCATGGCGGGCGGACCGCCGCCGGGACACCAGCATCAGGTGAATCCCGAATGGCCCAAATATCTCGGCAAGATAAGGGTCATCTTCGAGAACGATCGCATAATCGACAAGACGGCGCGTGTGATGACGTTCGAGGCGGAGGTGGTTCAGACAGCGCCGTAATTGCCCGGCACGGATGTGCCGGGGCAGGTTTCAGCGTTGGCGAATGAAGATGCGCTGTCGCCGCCCATGGCGGCATGGCTCAATGAAGGAGGCGGACATGCGACATCCCCTATTATTGCTCGGCGCGGCCCTAACCATGGTTGTCTGCTCCGTGACTGGCACGGCCGAGGAGGCCGTGCTCGAGGTTTTGCGTAACGCCGCAATCTCTCTGGAATCGCCCGATGACTTGCAGCCCCTGTACGACCGGGTCGGCGATGCCCGGTATGTCCTCCTCGGCGAAGCCAGCCACGGCACCCGCGAGTTCTACACGTGGCGGGCCGCCATCAGCAAGCGCCTGCTCGAGGACCACGGGTTTTCGTTTGTCGCCGTCGAGGGCGATTGGGAGGCGTGTTACCGGCTGAACCGCTATGTAAAGGATTTGCCGGGCGCGGGCTCGAGCGCCCGCGAAGTGCTCGAGTCATTCGACCGATGGCCCTTGTGGATGTGGGCCAACGAGGAGATCGCCGAGCTGGCCGAATGGCTCCGCGAGTTTAACGCCGACCGTTCCGCCGAAGACCGCGTCGGCTTCTACGGCATGGACATCTACGGCGCGGAGGATTCCTTCCGGGCGTTGCAGGCCTTCCTCGCGGCCTCCGATGCCGATGAGGCGGCCCGGGTTGCCGAACTGATCGAACCCTTCGGGCCGTATGCGGGGTCGCCGCGCGACTACGCGCAATTCCTCGCCCAAGGCGGCGAGGCGATGAACGAGGCCATCGAGCGGGCCGTCGAGAAGATGCGCCGCGCCGCTGACGCCCTCGCCGATGACAATGATAAGGCTTTCTTCAATGCAAAACAGCATGCCCTGGTGCTCAAACGAGCCGAGCAGCATTATCGCGGCATGCTGATGGGCGGCGCGGCATCATGGAATGCCCGGGTCGGTCACTTCTACGCCACCGTCGAACGCCTGATGGACTTCTACGGCCCCGGCGCGCGCGCCATCGTCTGGGCACACAACACCCACATCGGCGATGCCCGCGCCACCGACATGGCACAGCGCGGCCGTCAGAACATCGGCCAGCTTGTCCGCCAGAATCATGGCGAAGACGCGGCGGTGCTGGTTGGATTTGGCACCCATCGCGGCCGGGTGCTGGCGGGCGCATCCTGGGAAGCGCCCATGCAGCGCATGATTGTCCCGGAAGCCCAACGCAACTCCGCAGAAGACCTCTTCTACCGTCTCGGACATGACAAAGCCCTCGTGGTGTTTGAACCCAATCACCGCGAAGGACCTCTGGGCGCTGTGCGCGGACACCGCGCCATTGGCGTGATTTACGACCCCCAGCGCGAGCACCTCGGGAACTATGTCCCGACGATATTGCCCCAGCGCTACGACGCCTTCATCTTCCTCGCCGAAACCGGCATTCTCACGCCGGTACATGAATGAGACCGCACATTCGAGGCTACATATAGCTGAAGGTCCAACGGATCTCGAGATTTTGCGTGCGGTAGATGGCGGGCACGTCGAACGGAAACGGGGGAAACGGCGCGGCCCGCTCGATGGCCTGCTTGCACAGCGCCGCGAACGTCGGTGAGTCGCCGTATTCGATGATTTCCGCCCGGACCAGCTTCCCTTGCGGGCTGATGGCGCACTCGAGCACCGCTTGCGTCCGCGAGGTGCCCGAAAAACGAATCTCGAGCATGGTGCGCCAATGGCGCTCGACGCGGTCTCGAATCTCTTTGAGATATGGACCGAGTTCGTGCTCGAGCGCCTCGAAGCCGACAAATCCTCGGCCCGGAGCCCCGCCATCCGGCCGTGATTTGGACACACCGAGCCGGGGTTGCGACGGAACTGCAGGCGCCGCATCGGGCTCGGCCCACGCCATCTGTTCGCGTTCGTCTTCCTGCGTCTCGCCGTTCAAGGGGAACAGCTCCTCCTCGATACGGTCAAGCGCCGCCAGGAGTTCCCGTTCCTCCTCAGCCGGAGATTCCGGTTCGGCGTCGATGGATTCCTCGGGCTCCGGCTTGGGCGCCTCGGCCACCGCCTCGGGCGCGGGAGATTCCGGCGGGGCGGGCGGTTCGGGCGTGACAGGTCCCGCGAGGTTGTCGATATCCGAGATCTGGTCAAGGCGCGGAGCGGCCCGTTCACCTTCCGAATCCTCGATATCGCTTGCTTTGGACGCCTGGTCCGAGATCAGATCTGTATCGGGGTCGACCTCGGCATCCGCGGGCACGGCCGTGTCTACGAAATGGCGCATACCCTCGGGTTCGGGTTGAAGGTTGAGCACCAGCGGCTCTTCACGGAAACCGCCGGGGCCGATGGCATCTACAGGCGTCCTGGCGGCCACCAGCGCGAATAGGGCCAGGCACGCCACATGGATCACCACGGCAGCGGCACCCGAGCGCGCCATGCGCCGTGCGTAGTTGTCAGGTTCGCGCGTACTCATCTCTCTTCGATTGTATCAAACTCTTCGCTACGGCGTGAATGGCCCGTCGAATGTTTCGAGTGTGCGGCTGCTCAACACGGCCGCATACCCGCATGGCTGTGCTCGCCGATAGAACGGTACTCCCTGTGTCCAGCGCGGACCCCCGGCGGAATGGAGGAAGGTTGCTTTCTAACTGGCTACATACGTGTCTATAGCCTCGCGCACGGTCTGGTAGATCCACGTGCGGCGGGCATCGTCGGTTTCGAGAATGGTCATGCGAAAGCCGTCGTGGCTGCTCTGAAATCCCGATAAGGGCACAACCACGATGCCCGTAGCACCCATGAGATAGTACACGAAACGGCGATCCGGGGGGACGCCCTGCACCATATCTTCGATACGTTGGCGCACAGCAGCGTTTTGTATGGGGAGGCTTTGGCGATCATTCAGCACGCCCGGTTTGAACATTACCGTGAAATAGAATGCGCCGCCGGGTTTGATGACGATGACCGAATCGCACCCATCGAACGCCGCCGCGGCCTCGCCGGCGCGCGCGTCGAACGTGGCAGCCCGTGCAGCCAGGTGCGCGGGATACCGCGCGTCGCCAATAATCGGCGGAATCGACATCTGCGGGAGTGTCGTCGAGCATACCTCGAGGCGTTTTGCGGCAATCAGGCTCTCGACATACTCCGCGAAGTTCGCGTCGCGGTGTTTGTTGAGCACCTCGAGCCAGCCGCAGCGCGAACCCGGCCAGGGATACTCTTTGCTGATGCCGCGCATCGCCAGGGCGGGCACATCGCCGATCCACTCACTCATGTGTAGACGCGGATTGCCGTTGTACACGATGTGCACGTATATCTCGTCGGCGATCATGAACAGGCGGTGTTCGCGGGCAATAGCGGCGATCTCCTCGACGATCTCGCGCGGGTATACCGCACCTGTCGGATTATCGGGCGAAAGCAGCAGAATGCCCGCAATCGAGTCGTTGTACTTTACCTTCTTGCGGATATCGTCGACATCGGGCAGCCACCCGTTATACGGATCAAGTTCATAGGTCACGTGGTTGTAGCCCGAATGGGCCGCTTCCGCCGATGAATGGGTGCTGTACGCAGGCGAGGGGCCGAGGACGCGCGCTTCGCGGCGCAGAAATCCGTAAACCTTGGCCACGGCATCACCTAGTCCATTGAAGAAAATGATGTCGTCGGTGGATACCTGCACCCCGCCGGGCCGCTGGTTGACCAACTCGGCCAGAAAGTTACGCGTTGCCGGCACCCCCGCTGTGTCGCAATAACCCCACGATACCGGGTCGTCGACAAGCTCCTTGATGATTAAACTCATCCACTCGGGCACCCGTTCGCCCTTTTCGATAGGGTCGCCAATGTTTTCCCAGGTAATGGCTTGGCCCAAGTCGCGGATTTCGTATGCCACCGCAACGATCTCGCGGATGGCATAACTCAGATTGGCCGCTCCCTCATGAACTATGTTGCGTCGCACGTGCACTAGACTCCAAGGGACTGCCGCCACGCCGCTCTTCCATGTCTACGGGACATGAAATGCGCGGCATGAGCCGGCCTCCCGCATGAACTATACCCTCTTGGATATGCGCTGAACATGCGCAGAATTCTGCCCGATCCGCCACAAAGACGAAAGAGATAAGACCGGATTTTACGATTCCACATGCCCCGATGCAAGAAAATCTCTCGGAAGCTGTTCGCTTTGTCTCAAAGCTTGTGGAAGCTTCCCTGCCCCATGCCGCCATCGAGAGAATGATGGGATGGAAGGCCGCCTACCCGACAGTTGTGAGAAACCAGCAACGCGGCTGTCTGAAGGGTCTGACCTTGGCCCCACCAGCTACACGAAATCCCAAGCGCCGGATGGTTCTTCAGGTTCATCTTCCTCGGACGGAACATCCGCGGTATCGGACAGCGCGTGTTCCGCCGGTTCCAATCCAAGGTGGAATACGGCCCCGGGAGTTTCCGTATCTCCAGCGACAGGCACAGCGCTGGCCGGGGCGAGGGAAAACAGATCTTCGACACGCACCCGCAGCGCCTGGGCAAGATGCAGCGCAATGGTGACCGACGGATTGAGGCGTCCCTTCTCGATGGCGATGATGCTCTGGCGGGTAACGCCAATCTCGCGTGCCAGCGCAAGCTGCGTGAAGCCTCGTTGTTTGCGCCAATGGCGTAATCGGTTCTCCGTAGAACTCAGGCTCATGTAGGAATCTTAACGTCGAAGATGTGATTCGTCAAGTCAAAATGTGAACAATAGCAGACATTGCGGTCAGGACGGGACCCACAGGACCGCGTTTCGCGTGTGTTCCTTTCACGC
>SLSB01000509.1 GCA_007130675.1 Candidatus Hydrogenedentota bacterium
ATACCACCGTCCGGACCAACCGGAGTGGGGCTACGGTCCGCATGTCACCGAAGACGGCCGTTATCTGCTCATTTATGTGTGGCGCGGTGCGGAGCCCCGCAACCGGGTGATGTACCGCGATCTTATGGACCCCTATGCCATGCCCGTGGACTTGATCGACGAATTCGAATACCGATTCAGCTTTGTCGGCAACGACGGCCCGGTGTTCTACTTCCGCACCAATTACGAGGCGCCGAAGAACCGCATCATCGCCATCGACATCCGCAAACCCGCTCGAGAACACTGGCGCGAAATCATTCCCGAACGCGACGAACCCCTCGACGGCGTCGGCCTCGTGGCCAACATGTTCGTCGGTCGCTATCTCAGAGATGCCCGCACCGAGGTTACCTTGTATGCCATGGACGGCACGAAGGTGCGCGACGTCACGTTTCCGGGCATCGGGTCCGCCTGGGGGTTTGGGGGAAAACGGACCGACACCGAAACCTTTTACACGTTCTCAAGTTTCGACACGCCTCCGAGCATCTACCGCTACGACATGCTGACCGGAGAAAGCACGCTGATCCGGCGCGCCGAGGTTGACATCGATCCGGAAGCGTTCGAGGTCAAACAAGTCTTCTACGAAAGCAAAGACGGCACACAGGTCCCCATGTTTATCTGCCATAAGAAGGGCCTCGAGCTGGATGGTGCCAATCCAACGCTTTTGTATGGCTACGGCGGGTTTGGCAATTCACTCACGCCCGGATTCTCGATCAGCCGCGCGTTGTGGATGGAGATGGGCGGCGTGTTCGCCATGGCCAACCTGCGCGGCGGCGGCGAATACGGCCAGGAATGGCATGACGCAGGAAAAGGCGCAAACAAGCAAAACACCTTCGACGATTTCATCGCGGCAGCTGAATGGCTTCGCGAAAATGGATATACGCGTCCCGAACGCCTGGCAATCCAGGGCGGCAGCAACGGCGGCCTTCTTGTCGGGGCCGTCATGACCCAGCGCCCAGACCTCTTCGGCGCATGCCTGCCCGCCGTCGGCGTGATGGACATGCTCCGCTTCCACAAATTCACGGCCGGACGCTTCTGGGTCCAGGAATACGGGTCGCCCGACGACCCCGAGATGTTTCCGGTCCTGCACGGCTATTCGCCCTACCACAACCTTGAGGAGGGCGTGGAATATCCCGCCACGCTGGTCACCACCGCTGATACCGACGATCGCGTGGTGCCCGCGCACAGCTTTAAGTTCGCCGCCGCGTTGCAACACGCCCAAGGAGGGCCTGAACCCGTCCTTATCCGCATCGAGACCCGTGCAGGCCACGGCGCTGGAAGACCCACCCACATGATCATCGAAGAGATTGCCGACCGGCATGCTTTTCTGGTCGAAAACCTGGATATGACCATCGAGTGAATGCTGCAACATACCGCAGCATCAAGTACATTTCTCGAAAACACTTCTGCACCTTGCCGCCGTTCACTCTGAAGAAGGCGGTTTGATGGGACTGTCGCCGCCACTTGCGCGGCAAGACCACGCAAGCCGCGGTTTCCGGATGCTTTTTTCCATGTTCGTTCGATGCCGATCCCGATAGCGATCCCGATCCCGATCCCGATAGCGATTTCGATCCCGATCCCGATAGCGATCCCGAATCCCGATAGCGATCCCGATCCCGATAGCGATAGCGATTTCGATCCCGATTGTGATCCCGATTGTGGTCTGGCCGCCGATGGTAAATCCGTCACACACATAGGCACTTACAAGACCTGAAGATAGCGCAAGCTGCGATTTCCGAACAGGCCTTTGGGGTTCACTCCCTTTGCACGTTCTCGCCCTTCGCGCCCTCAGGGCATTCCGGGCTTCTCGCAACTCACGGCCCCATCGTCTATAATCACGCATCAAGCAACATCGATAATTGCGGGAGGTCCGCGGTCTCTCGCATTGACGGCAAACAGGGGAGCTTAATGATGAAATACTCTGCGCTTGGAAAATCGGGCATCGAAGCCTCGGTCATCGGCATGGGAACCTGGGTCACTGGCGGCGGCGGCATCTGGGGGGAAGATCCCGACGACACCGAATCCATTCGGGCGATTCACGCCGCCATCGACGCGGGCGTCACGCTCATCGACACAGCGCCGTCCTACGGGCAGGGCCGCAGCGAGGAAGTTCTCGGAAAGGCCATTCGCGACCGCCGCGACAAGGTGGTCCTGGCCACCAAATGCGGTCTGCTGGTCGACGATGAGCGGGGCGCGTTCTTCACCGAATTCGACGGGCACACGCTGTATCGAAGTCTTCAGCCGGAAACCATCCGTGATGAGATCGAGGACAGCCTCCGCCGCCTCCAGACCGATACCATCGACCTCTATCAGACCCACTGGCCCGCCATCGAGCCGATCAAGACGCCGGTCTCCGAATCCATGGCGTGTCTCATGAAGCTCAAGGATGAAGGCAAGATCCGCGCTATTGGCCTCTCGAACGTGTCGCTCGACGAGTTGAAAGAAAACGACGCCGAGGGCGAGGTCGCGAGCAATCAGTTCCGCTACAGCATGCTCTGCCGCGACGCCGAGCAGGACATCCTGCCCTACTGCCTCGAAAACAACATTGCCACCCTCACCTACATGTCCCTCGAACAGGGGCTGTTGACCGGCAAAATCGGCATGGATCGGCAGTTCAGTGAAGAAGAATTCCGCAGCAACGCCGACTGGAATCCCTGGTATGCCATGGAGAACCGAGAACGGGTTCTCGACCTGCTCGCCGGATGGGGCGACCTTATTGACAAGTACAACTGCACGCTGGCCCAGCTTGTCCTGGCCTGGACCCTCGAACAGCCCGGCGTGACGCACGTCCTCGTCGGCGCGCGAAAGACCAGCCAAATCGAGGAGAATGTGGCCGCGGCCGAACTCGAACTGAGCAAGGACGACGTGGACCGTATCCGGCGTGACGTCGTGGCGCTGGGCAGTCCTGCGTGAGTTCACAGCTCCGGAGGCAACAATGCCCGTTCATCACGTTAAACGACCGGCTCTTGCATGGTTGTTGCGCGCCAGGCGTGTCGCGGTCCATTGTCTCCTGATATGGGGCGCCGCCGCCGGGGCGAACCCCGCCGGAGACGCTGCCCTCGACGGCTGCGTGCTCTGGTTTGAGGCCATCGAAGCCGAGGAGACCAGAGGCGCCGCCATCGCCGAGTGGCGGGACAACGCAAGCGGACACAGGGCTGTCCAGTCCGACCCGGCATCACAGCCGCTGTTCGAGGACGCCTCCGTCACCGGCTACCCGGCCGTTCGCTTCGATGGAGCGCAGCACTGCCTCGAGACCGATTTCACCGCCGATTGGTCCGGCTCGGATTGGACCGTGTTCGCGGTGGCCTCGCTGGATGCCTCAGCGCCCGACAACTATCGCGGCATTGTCGGCAACCGTTTCGGTGAAGGCCGGGCGCACTGGTGGACCCTCGGGACAAAGGGTGACGGCACCGTCTACCTCGAACTCGGCGCGGGCAAAGGCGTCCACACGAACCTGCGCCTCGCCAATTCAAACGTCCATCTGTACGCGGTCGTCAAAAGGGGAACGCAATTCCAGTTGTTTCAGGACGGCGCGCTCCTTGGCTCGGCCGAGATGGAGAACGTTGGCGGCACAGACAACGAATTCCGAATAGGCCGGTGGTACGGCGCGAATCAGGGCTGGTTCGGCCGGATCGCCGAAATCCGCGTCTATGATCGCGCCCTTTCCGAGCAAGATCGTGAGGGCGTCGAGAAATCTCTGATTGCCAAATGGGAGATCGTGCCGCCTCCAGACATTTATCGCAAACAACAAACGTGGTTGGCCACCATGACCGCGGCGCGCGAGGCGCTGATGGCCGCGGCGGCCCGCGAAGATACGACCGCCCGCCGCGATTGGCGCGCTTATGTCTGGGAACGCATTTGCGCGGATTTTCCTGCCCCGTCCCGCGCCATGGGCGATGCCGCCCAAGAAAATGAGCACCTCGAGTGGTTCCTGGCCCGCGATTCGAGCGCGCTCGAACGTACACTCATCGGGCAGGCGGGCGAGGTCGTCCGAAGCAAGGCTGAAGCGTTAACCGCCGCGAATGCGCCCGCGGGCGATGTCCGGTGGCTGCACCTGATCATCCAGGCTGCCGAGACGCGCAACCGGTTTGCCGACATGACTGCCCAAGTCGAGCGCATCAACTTCCGCGCCTTGCGCATGGCTGTCGAGGATCTGCACCACACGTTTCCCGAGGAGTATCCGGACGGCGCGGCCTTCCTGGAAGAAATCGAGCGGTTCACCAGCGAGAGAAATGACCTGCTCGCGGGGCTCGAAGCCTGCGACGGCGAAGCCTTCAAGCAGGCAGAGGGCTTGCTTGCGCTCCAGCGTGAAGCGTTGCTCGCCAACCCGCTGCTCGACTTCGAGGAATTGCTTCTGGTGCGGCGCGGGCTCTCGAGTCCGGTGCTCGGGCTCCCTCAGAACTGGCAAAGCAACTGCATCTTGCCGAGAAGAGGATTCGACGACGAAATCGCCGTTCTGAGCCCACCCGAACCCGGCGGAAGCATCTCCGCGGTGTACCGGCCCGAAAGGCCGGTATTTGTGGGCGATATGGACCTGCATTTCGACGCGGAAAGGCTGCTGTTTTCATCCATCGGCACAAACAACTGCTGGCAGGTCTTCGAGATCAACACGGACGGCTCGGGATTGCGTCAGGTTACCCCGGGTGATCAACCCGATGTCGACAGCTACGACGCCTGTTACCTGCCCGACGGCGACATTATCTTCTCCTCGAACGCGTATTACGTTTCGGTGCCCTGCGTCAACGGACTGGCCCGCACCGCCGTGCTGTACCGCATGCGGCCCGACGGCTCGGAGATCCGGCAGCTTTCTTTCGATCAGGAACACAACTGGTGCCCGACCATGCTTCCCAACGGCCGCGTCATGTACCTTCGCTGGGAATACACCGACACGCCGCACAGCCACACCCGCCTGCTCTTTCACATGAACCCAGACGGTACCGCCCAGATGGAGTATTACGGCAGCAACTCGTACTGGCCCAATTCGCTGTTCTACGCCAAGCCCATCCCGGACCATCCCACGCAATTCGTGGGTATTGTAGGCGGCCACCACGGCGTGCGGCGTAAAGGCGAACTGGTGTTGTTCGATCCCGCGCTGGGCCGCCGCGAGGCCGCGGGCGCCATACAGCGCATCCCCGGATACGGCATCCCCGTGGAATCCGAGACCGACCCGAAGTATGAGTCCACGCTCATACAGGACTATCTGGTCGACGATTCCTGGCCGAAATTCCTGCACCCGTTCCCCCTCAGCGGCAAATACTTCCTGGTCTCGGCCAAGCCTACGCCCGATTCGCTCTGGGGCGTCTATCTCGTCGATGTGTTCGACAACATGCTCCTGCTGGCCGAAGAGCCCGGTTACGCCCTGTTCGAGCCGATCCCTCTCCGGAAGCGGCCCACTCCGCCGGTGGTCCCGTCGCGAGTGGACCTCGATCGCGATGATGCCCTCGTGTATCTGTCGGACATATACGAAGGCGGCGGACTCGAGGACGTGCCGAGGGGCGAGGTCAAAGCCCTGCGGCTGTTTACGTACCATTACGTGTATCCTGGAATGGGCGGGCCGCAGGCCGTCGTTGGAATGGAAGGACCGTGGGACATAAGACGCGTCCTGGGCACCGTGCCCGTGGCCGAAGACGGCTCGGCTTACTTCCGCATACCGGCCAACACACCGATATCCGTCCAGCCGCTCGACGAAGAGGGCCGCGCCCTGCAGCTCATGCGAAGCTGGTTCACCGCCATGCCCGGCGAGGTCCTCGCCTGCGTCGGGTGCCACGAAAGCCAGAATTCCGCGCCGCCCGTGCGTCTCGCCGAACGCCTCCGGCATCTCCCTGCCGAAATCGAGCCGTGGTACGGTCCAAGCCGCGGATTCAACTTCCTGCGCGAGGTTCAGCCCGTGCTCGACAAGTATTGCATCGGGTGCCACGACGGATCTCAGGGCCTGCCCCAAGGGACGCCCGAGCAGGCCCTGAAAGAAGGCCTGTCGCGCTACGTCCCCAACCTCAAAGAGCGCGACTACATCACCGACTACTCGAGTGTCTTTCACGACGGCGGAGTGGATGCGGGTCATTTCTCGGTATCGTACGCCGAGCTTCACCGGTTTGTTCGCCGCCCGGGCCTCGAGAGCGATTACCACCTGCTTACCCCCCTCGAGTTTCACGCCAACACTACCCAATTGGTCCAGATGCTCGAGAAAGGCCACCACGGCGTCGAACTCGACGACGAAGCGTGGGACCGGCTTGTCACGTGGATCGATCTCAACGCCCCCTTCCATGGCACGTGGCACGAGATTGCAGGCGAAGAGCGCACAGCACATCCCGCGCAACGCCGCCGCGAACTCCTCAAGCTCTACGCAAACATGGACCAGGATTTCGAGGCGATCCCGGATATTCCCCGCGACCCCGTCGAATTCGTCATGCCGCCCGAGCCGCCTCGCGCGGAAGCACCGCCTCCAAATCCCGAGGGCTGGCCGTTCGACGCGGCCGAGGCCCAGCGCCGCCAGACCGAAGCCGCCAGCATAATGCGCCTCGCCGCCGATGATTCCGAGTCCCCCACCCAACAGACCATTGACCTCGGCGGCGGCATCACCATCGAACTGACGCTCATCCCCGCCGGAACCTTTGTCATGGGG
>SLSB01000662.1 GCA_007130675.1 Candidatus Hydrogenedentota bacterium
ATGGAATTCGATGCAGCCATCGCGCGCAGCCGGTTGGCAGCCATCGAGGTGTGCAGCACCAACTTGAATGCTCGAGAGCGCCGCATGGCCACGAACCTGGCGGCGGCGTTGAAGGTGCCCCCAATTGCGGCCAGCGATGCCCATGCCTTAGCCGATGTGGGCCGCTATGCCACAGAGTTCGAAGCATTTATCGATTCAATGGAAGAGTTGCAGAACGCGCTGCGGAATGGTAGATTTCAGTTGTCGGACTCTATTGCCACGGACCTGGAAATATCGTGAAACACACGGAAAACACGCAATCGCCCATCACGAGCGAGGCCGAGGAACGCGAGCGCACCCGTAGGGAAGCGAAACGCGAGATGGCCGAGTTCGCCAAGATGGTGATCTACTTCCTCGCGCTCTTCCTGGTACTGCGAGGGTTTGTCATCGAGGGCTATGAGGTTCAAGGACCGTCGATGGAACCCACGCTGGCCGAACATGAGCGCATACTGGTCTTTAAGCTGGGGCAACTCTGGCCGTTTTACCACTTCTTCACCACCGCGCCCGGGGATATCGTCGTGTTCGACAGCCCCGACGACCGTGGGAAACGCTATGTCAAACGCGTGATAGCCGCGGGGCCTCAGCGTTCGGCGGGCAGCACCGTGCGGGCGGGCCACAGCGGCGAACCGGACGAAGGCGTGCGCGTACGGCTGCTGGACAAGGCCGTCTACGTGAACAACCGGAGAATAGATCAGGCCTATATCCGGGAAGAAGCGCTCACGTCGGAAGCCGACCGCGAAGTGATTGTCGGGCCGAATGAGTATTTTCTAATGGGGGATAACCGGAACATCAGCAAGGATAGCCGCAACTTTGGACCGGTCAGCGAAGACTTGGTGATCGGGCGCGCGTTGCTGCGTTTCTGGCCATTGCACCGTTTCGGCTTGGTCCAATGAAAATCGTCATACTCTCGGATGCCCACCTCAATGTCGCTCCCGGCGGGCGCGAACATATGGATACCTTTGCCGCTTTCTTGCGTCAGCTAGATCCTCGAGAGGTCAGCCACATTATTGTGTTGGGCGACTTGTTCGACTTCTGGTTTGAATATAAACATGTGATCTTTTCGGACTATTTCGACGTATTGCGCGCGTTTGCCGACTTGCGCGACGCAGGGACGGAATTGCATTTCGTCTGCGGCAATCACGATTTCTGGGCGGGGCGGTTTCTCGAGCAGCATCTGGGCTTCTGCATACATCGCGAGCCGGTGACGCTCGAACTCGAGGGCCAGCGCGTGCATTTGGCTCACGGAGACGGACTCAATCCGGCCGACTGGCGCTACCGTATGTACAAACGCATCGCCCGCTGGCGGTTCGCCATATGGGCATTTCGCCTGTTGCATCCTGATTGGGCCATGGCCATTGCGCAATGGGTTTCACGCGGAAGCCGAAAGATATACAGTCCCGAAGACCCAAGCAAGGGTTCGGAGGTGGGCCCGTTGCGGGAATACGCCAAGAATGTACTGGCCTCAGGCGAGGCCGAGGTGGTGGTGTGCGGGCATTCCCACCACCCGGTGAAAGAAGAGTTTCCCATCCCGGACGGCCAGGGCGTGTATATCAATGCAGGCGACTGGCTGTGGCACCAATCCTACGTGATAGGCGAACACGGCGTGTATCGGCTCGAATCAGCCCCCAGCAAAGTATCCCGCGCGCACGGCCCACACGCCGAGCAGGAAACAGAGCCCGCCGAACAGCAGCAGTAGCAAAGTATACAGCAGCTTCGCGCCACGCTTCTTCGAAAACGCCTTCAGCCGCCGGCCCATCACCGTGCGCAAACTGGGCATGATGTCGGCCACCACCACCGTGGTGTTGTCTTTGCCGCCGTTGTCGTTGGCCATGGTGATCAGACGATGGGCAATCTCCGCGGGACTCGCATTGCGCTTGAATTCCGCTGTGATCTCGGCGTCTCTGACCATGTTTACCAGCCCGTCGGTGCAAAGAAGCAGAAAATCGCCCGGCTGAATATCCCAAACATAATCGTCGATTTCGACTTGCGGATGTGTGCCAACACTGCGCGTCAGAATGTATTTGCGCGAGTCCGATTCAGCCTCCGCTTTCGACATAAGCCCCGCCTTGACCTGTTCATCGACCCACGAATGGTCCTCGGTCCGATTTGTGAGTTCGCCGTCGCGAAACAAGTAGCAGCGCGAATCGCCCACGTTGGCGATAAACACCTTCTTGGGGGTCACGAGTGCCGCAAGCAGCGTCGTGCCCATGGGCCGGCCGCTCTTCACAAGGTCCTGGTTGGTCTTGTGCACGTTGTCGTTGGCCCGCAGAATGTATTGCCGCAACAGTGACAGAACCCCATGCTCTTGCTGGCCTTCCGCCGGCGCGGGCGCCGGTTCCTTGAGCACGTCTTTGACAACCGAAACCGCCAGCTTGCTTGCGATCTCACCCGCGACATGGCCGCCCAGCCCGTCGGCAACGCACAGCAGCGCCCCGTCGCGAAACAGTTGCAGCCCCGGCGCGTCGTCACGAAACACGCCATAGTAGTCTTCGTTCTTGCGCTTGCGGCGGCCGATATCTGTCTGAGCCGCAATATCTATTCGCATTGGCAAACCCCTCTGACCTTACCAGAAATTACCAGATTAACCCCCCTCTACGCAAATGTTTGTAGCCGTGAAGATATGACTTGAATGAAGCCCATGCACAAATCCCTTGCCCCTGCCGGTTGTTTTGCGAAAGAATGGCGCATCAGACATCGGGCCGTATGCATGCGGGAATCCCTCGACATGCGGAGGACGCAGAATGACACCGAAACAAGCCATCGATCATTTTCTTGCGCAGAAGCGTATCGCCATAGCCGGGGTATCGCGGACCGAGCACGATTTCAGCCGCGGCCTTCTGCGCGAAATGCGCCTGCGCGGATACGACACGGTCCCTGTCAATCCCCATGCCGAAGAAATCGAAGGGCTCACATGTTTTGCCAGCGTGCGTGCCATCCTGCCGCCCCCCGATGGCGTCATCGTCATGGTACCCGCCACGCAGGTTGAGTCTGTCGTGCGCGAGTGCGCTGAAGCGGGTATCAAACGAGTCTGGCTGCATGGTCCGGGCACGGGCAGCGCTCCAAGTGATACGCTGTGTGCCCTGTGCGAGCAGGGGGACATCACGCTCATCTCTGGCCACTGTCCGTACATGTTTCTCACCGATACCTCTTGGATACACCGCCTGCATGCCCGGATTCTGAAATGGTTGCGCAAATACCCCCGGTGAACGCGCAGGTTTCCGCGCAATGCCCCGGCGATTCTCCGAGCACGACTGACCGAACCGCGATAGAGGCCGTCTCCCATATGCAACGGCGCTACCCTCCCAATGCGTTTCCATTGCCTTGGCGACATCCGAACGCGAGATGTGATAGGGTTTGCACTTAACCTCGGGCAGAGCAAGGCGCGGGGCTTGCAAAGGATCTCCGCGCGAATTCCATCGGAGGGGCACAATGATTCAGTTGTTTCGGGTATGCATTTTCGTGTGTTGCTGCAGCATGGCCTTGGCGGGCGCGTGGAGCCTCGATCTCGATGAACGGCCCCCGGAAACTGGCGATTGGGGCTACCGGCCGGAGACAGGTGCCGAGCCCGATACCAATCCGCCTGGATTCTCGTGGAGGCCCTGTCCAGGCGCTGCCGCCTACCATCTTCAAATCGCGGGCGAGGAGACGTTCGAGGACATCGCCTACGAGAAGTCCGACGTCCTGTGGTCGGCCCACCGGCCCTCGATAACCCTCTCTCCGGGCATCTACTACTGGCGGTACGCGGCCCTGGGAGACGAGGACGCTCGCACGGATTGGAGCGCGGTGCGGGTCTTTACGGTTACGCCAGAGGCGGTCGAGTTTCCCATGCCGTCGACCTCGGAACTTCTCGAACGCATGCCCGCCGAGCACCCGAGGCTGTTCTTCCGGCCGGAAGACATCCCCGAGCTGCGCGAACTGGCCGCCGGGCCGTTTGCAGAACGGTTCGAAGCACTGGTCAACAGAGCAGACAGGCTTCTCGAGGATCCGCCCGATACGGCCGAGCCGCCATTGTATCCCGAGGGCACACAGCGCCTGAGCGACGAGTGGCGCGCGATATGGTGGGGCAACCGCCGGTATACGATAGAACTGACCGACGGCGCCGCGACGCTCGCGTTTGTTTACCGCCTCACTGGCGATGAGAAATACGGCCAGGCGGCACGCGAGCTCTTGCTGGCGTTCGCGGAGTGGGACCCGAAAGGCTCGACCAACTACCGGTACAACGACGAAGCCGCCATGCCGGCGATGTATTACCCGTCGCGGACCTATACCTGGGTCTATCCGCTGCTCTCCGAAGAAGACCGTGAAAAGATCGCAAGCGTGATGCGAATACGCGGCGAGGACTGCTTCAACCACCTCCGGAGGCGTCCGCATTTGTGGCGGCCGTATGGAAGCCACAGCAACCGCGCGTGGCACTGGCTGGGCGAGCTGGCCATCGCGTTTCACGGTGATTTCGAGGAAACGGCGAAGTGGCTCGATTATGCCGTCACGATCCTCGGCACGGCGTATCCGGTGTGGAGCGACAGCGACGGCGGCTGGCACGAGGGACTGGCGTATTGGTCGAGCTACCTGAGACGGTTCGCGTATTGGGGAGATGTCATGCACGCGGCGTTCGGCATCGACGTGTACCGGATGCCGTTTTTCAGCAACGTGGGCGACTTTGGCCTGTATCTCATGCCGCCGGGCACCCGGCACGGCGGGTTTGGCGATCAAACCACCACCATGCGGTCGAACAGCATTGCCTCGACGATGGCAATATTCGCGGCAAGCACGGGGAATCCCTATTGGCAATGGTTTGCGGACGCGCATGACGCAAGTGTCGGAGGCGGTTACGCTGGCTTTTTGCGCAATATCAAAGCCACCGAGATCGAGTCCAAACCCCCGGAGGATCTACCCTCTTCGATTCAGTTTCGCGGAGTCGGATTGGCGGTGCTGAACACCAACCTCCTCAACGGCGAAGAAAACGTCCAGATTCACTTCAAGAGCAGTCCCGAATTCGGGCGGCAGAGCCATGGCTACAACGCCAACAACGCGTTCTTACTCAATCTGCATGGGCATCCGGTGTTTCTGCGTTCGGGCCGCCGCGACATACACGGAAGCCCGCACCACAGAAACTGGATGTGGCACAGCCAATCCGACAATGCAATCCTTGTGAACGGCGAAAGCCAGATCAAGCATGTGCGCGACGCACGGGGCGAGATCGTCGCGTTTCATACCTCCCGGATGCTCGACGTGGTCTCGGGCGAAGCGGGCGAATCCTATGAGAACCTCGATACCTGGAAGCGCCGCATCATATTGTTCAAACCCCACAAGACCCTGACCCACTTCCTCATCCACGATGTGCTCGAGGCCCCCGAACCAAGCTCGTACCAGTGGATGCTCCACACCAAAGGAGCGATGGACATCGGCGACAATCATGTTGGATGGGAAGGCGAACCGGGCCGGGTTGACGTCGACTTTTTGTATCCCGAGGGACTCGCCATCACCCAGACCGATGAATTCGACCCGCCGCCCGCGGAATCTCGCGGCTGGGACCTGAACGAGTGGCACCTGACCGCCGAGCCGCCCGAAAAGGCAGCACAGCAAGAATTCCTCACACTCGTCACCGTAAACGGCGCCAATGTGCGCGTGGACACCGAAAACTCGAGTTTTCCGCGCGAGGTCACCCTGAATTGGCCCACCGGGACGGCAACGGTGCAATTCGAAGACACGGCGTTTACCGTCACGCTGCCGGGCGTCGAGCCGCGGACATTTACCGAATCGCGATAGGCGCGGATATGCCAGCCGCATTGCCCTGCAAGAAGGAGAATCTCAATGACATTCACAGCGCAACTCGAGGCGGCCGCGCGCGAAGCCGGGGCCGACCTGGTCGGCATCGCCTCGATTGACCGCTTCGACGGGGTACCGGCCAATCATCATCCCCGCTCGATCTTCCCCGAGACGCAGTCGGTCGTCGTGCTTGGCAAACGCATCGCGCGCGGGTGTCTGCGCGGGGTCGAAGAAGGCACCCAGTTCGCAATCTACGCCCAATATGCGGGCAACTGGGTTCCCGACCGTTTTCTCGCCCTGACAACCGTGGCTGTTGCCCAATTCCTCGAGGATCACCGCTGGGAAGCCGTGCCGTTGCCTTATCTGCCGGTGCAGACGCCCCCCATGGGGGTGCCGGTGCGCCCCGATGCCCCCGCCCCCAACGTCATGCTCGATTTCGACGAGGCGGCTATCCGCGCGGGACTGGGCCGGTTCGGACTCAGCGGCGAGTTCATGACCCCCGAATTCGGGCCGCGCCAGCGGATGCAGATTATCTTGACCGACGCCGTGCTCGAGCCCACGCCGCTTTGCGAAAGCGTCGTGTGCGACGAGTGCGGTGAATGTATCGAGGTTTGCCCCTTAAGCGCGATGAATGCCGCGCAGACCCAAGAACGCGCCGTATGCGGCCTGGTCATGAAGACGGCGCAGGTGAATTGGGGCCTCTGCCGCACATGCAGAAATGGCGCAATCCCAAACCGCGCCCACCCGAGCGGCAACCCGGACCGCCTGGCCGCCTTGTGCGTGCGCACCTGCATACA
>SLSB01000316.1 GCA_007130675.1 Candidatus Hydrogenedentota bacterium
CCAGACGTCCGGCACAAGGCCGGACGCTGCATTTCCGCGGGGGTAACGTGCGTCTTTGAGCTATCCCGAGGCCTCTGATACCTACTTCGCGCGTGGCGTTACGGCAGGGTTTCGGTCTTGGCACTCGATTCGGCAGGGGCGAGGTAACCGTTGTCGCGCAACCAGACAAATCCGCCGAGGAAAACCACGATCGTCTCGACAACGTAGAAGGTCAGTAGCGCGCCGAAAATGCCGGTGGTGAATCCGTAACTGTGCAGACCAACCCCGAGCAGATTGACGCCCCACCACGCAAACGCCACGACCATGCCGCACACGACCACGCCCACGTTAAACCCGAGGCCCCTGATGTATCCCCCGAGACGCGCGTGCAACAAGATAAGCATCCACAGCACGATCATAAGCGCGCCGTTCTCCTTGGGGTCCCAACCCCAGAAACGGCCCCAGCTTTCGTTGGCCCAGATGCCGCCGACCACGGTCCCGATGATGGCAAAGACCAGACCGAATGCGGTCGCCCCGTAGGCCATGCGGTAGATGCTGGCGTAAAAATCATCGTCGTTGATTCGGATACGCAGGGTCTTGCCAAGGATGTACACATGCCCGATGGCCGACGCAAACAGCGCCGCACCGTAGCCCATGACAATCGTGGTCACATGGCTGGCCAGCCAGAAGTTGGAATCAAGCACGGCCACGAGGCTGGGCATGGTGTCGACGCCCTCCTTGACCTCGTAGCGGTTGGCCAGAAACATGCCCGCTGCCCCGAGCAGCGCGCCCAGGGCCACGGCGACCCGGCGGCGATTCATCAATTCAATCGCAATGGCAAGGGCCACGCTTACCGCCGTGGTGAACAGAATCGTTTCGTATAAGGTCGTGACCGGCGGACGGCCGCGGATGATCGAGCGCATGGTGATGCCGATAGCCAGGAGCAGCGTAGGCGCCATGAGCGCGTAGGGCGCGGCTGTGGTCAAACGCCGCCAGTCGGGTTTCAGCCACGTCAGCGACACGAGCAGGAAACACACAATAAACAGGGGGAAACTTCGCCCGATGAATTGATAACGATAATACGCAATTTCTTGCGGGATTTTGCGGTACTCACCCCTTTCGACGGCGAGGCCGACAATGGTTCCATGCAATTCCTCGAGGGTTTGCCGAAACGCGGGGCGGTCATCGCGCAAGTCTGCGAGCCGCTCGAGCTTGGCCACGAGTTCGATGTGCGCCTCGGGAAGCTCCTCGGCCATAAACGCTTCGGCGATGATGTCGCCGGGCGAGAGCCACAGGTTTTCTTCACCCCTCTGCGTAGGCGGCAACAGCGCAATGGCTTTCGCGGCGGAAGCGTAGTGGTCCGCGTGGCCGAGCAGTTCGCGCAGGGCATCGAGTTCCGCCTCGCGCCGTTCAGCACTCATGTCGCCCTCGCCCGGCACGCTGAGCGCATGGATCACCGCGGCGATCAGCGGCGCACGCCGCAGAATATCGCTGTACGCGGTCTGCCCTTCCTCGGTGAACATGAGGCGCAAACCCTCGGTCGCCCGGGTCGGGTACTCTTCGCGGGCAAAATCGAAGAAAGACAGCAGCGACTCGTAGTCGGCCACATTATGCGCGAGATGGATTAGCTGGCGCTGAAGGCCCGTCAACTCGCGTTCAGGCCGTTCCATATACTGATCCGCAAGCTGGTAGAGCTTGTCGCGGCCCGGCAGCAACTCGAGATACGAGTAGCGGTCGCGCTTGCGTTTGCCCTCATGCGGCACCCCGATAGCATCGGCCAGTTCGTCCGATTGCAGCAGAAACACGGGGTACGAGGCAGCGGCACGCGGATAAAACAGTGTATCCATGAGCCATTCGACCGGGCCCAGTTCGGGATGCGAGAGTCCCATGAGCATGCGCTCGACGCGGTTGTCGCCGGGACGCTCGGGTCCGCGCCACGAGCGCATCCCCCGGAGATTGAGCAGTTTGAACGCCGCCACGGTCGACATGGGCTTGATGCGGCCGCCCTCTTGCACGGGCAGCGAAGCGAATAGCGCCAAAGTCTCCCGATCCCACCGCTCGGGCGGGTCGTGGGGCGCCAGAGGCGGGTGTTGGGCAAATGCGCTCACCGCGACGGCCAGGCTAAGCGCCAGAAGTATCATTTGGGTGTGCCGTGGCTTCATCATGCGTCATCTCTGCTTTGTTCGCGCAAATACACCACAAGTTTTCGCGTGAAATGCACGGCCAATCCAAGGGTCATCACAATCGTGGCGTACAGCGGCCACTGATCAGCCGGATTGTTCACGACCGCGAACACCGAAAACAGCGGCTCGCCCGGTCCGGCATCGAGTGGTCCCCACGAGGCCTGGTATAAGGTGTAGCCGCGGTGGCGCAACGGTGCGTTCATGCTGATCGTCATCGCATGTTCTATGCCGTTCTCGATCTTGCGCACCTCGCTCTCGTATTTCCTGGGCATGCGCGTGCCGGGATGGACCTCGTGCGTGAAATTGTCCAGCGCCACGGTAAACGGCATCTGAAACCGCCGCTTGCGCAGATCCACCACCCACAACGCTTCATCGAGCTCGAGCGTCAGCGGATGTTGCGAGAAACCCCAGAGTATCCCTTCGATGGGCTCGCCGTCTTCGGGCTGGATGCGCACATACGCGCCCGCCGCATTGCGCTCGGCCTGTGTTTCGGGCGGCATGGAAGCCAGCACAAACCCGTCCACCACTCGCCCGCCCGTCTGGTCCGCGGGGTCTGCCGGACGCGGCATGCTGTTGCGGTAGACCGCATCGAGCGTGATGTCAAACGGCAGCGCGGGGTGGCGAAACGTCCGCGTGCCGCCGCCCATCAAGTCCATGAACCGGTCATCCGGGATAATGTACTCGGTATACGGCCCGGCCCCCGAAGCGTCGGCAATGGCGATCTCCCATTCGTAGTAGCTTTCGAACTCGCTGGACTGCTCTCCTTCGAAGAGGCGGAGGTTCCCGCTCACCGAGAACTCGTATTGCACCGCCGCGCCAACCACCAGCAACAGAATGCCGGCATGACAGACGAGAACTCCCCATTGGGAAGGGCGTTTGCCCGCGCGTACTATGCCGCCCAGCGTAAGATTCACCGCCAAGAGCGCCATTACCAAATAAGCCCCCGGCAGCGGCACGGGTATCACGCCGAAAAGCTCGTGAATCAGAAAGACCGACTCAAAATATTTCTTCTGTACGTCGTAGATGCCGGTGTTGATCTGCTCGAGGGTCCCCAGAAATGTCAGCAGGAACAGCAGCAGAAACAAGATGCACGACAGTCCGTACGACGACAAGAACCGGTAGAGATTGCCCAGGTAATGCTTCATTGACTCGAGGGTTCGCTCCATGTAAGAGACTGGCTGAAAGCGAGAAAATTATCCCGCTGAGCTTCCACGGCCGCGGCAGGGCCGGTCATTTTCACAAACACGCTGAATTGCTCGATGGGGCATATCAGGCCGAGCATGAGCGCGTCCTCGATGGGTTCGCCCGGCTGACCCATGAACGTCCCCCGTATTTCGACCCACCGCGACGGCTGCCCGAGCACGGGGATAACCGGAAGGGCCGCCACCTGCTCCTCGGTAAGCGGGTCCTGGCCCATCTGCATCCGCCACCGGTTGATGTTGGCGGTGATGCCGCCGCCGGACTGCCCCAGCACCGCAACAAAGCATTCCACCTCGTCGTTCGGCCCCGCGGTGAAAGTGACTACACGCATGGGACGGTCCGGTGCTTGTTCCCAGCCCTCGGGGACGGCCCACGTAAACGGCAATTCAGGCGCGCCAGTGCCGGGAGGCATCTGCGCCGCGGGACCGGGCGCCGGCCGGTGCTCGTACCCGAACCGCTGCGCGCTTGAGGCTTCCGGAGCGGGTTGCTTTGCTAACGTTTGCACGGTCCGGCTGTCTTCAATCTCAGCCACAGGACCTTCGCCACGACAAGAGACGAACATCACTGCCAGCATGCCCGGTATCAGGATTCGGGCCGTGTTTCGCATGTTCATAACATTGTTCCAGGAACGGGTTATAACACTTCGCAGCCAACCTCGAAGGATACGTAGCCTACCCGCTTAATAGAGTACAAATCAAACCCTCGACAGAATGAAACGTCTTTGGAAAGCGATTATATGCCCGTCGAGCTGGTTCCGCCGGCGGTGGCGCGGCACTTAGCCACAATCAGGGCGGAAACGCCTGTGCGTTTTCGATAATGACCACAGCGGTGGCGTAAGTTGTTGTATGCGAAAGCGATACATGTACCCGTGCGCCCTCGGGCACAAGATCGCGCACGGACGGACCCAGCCGGAATTCCGGCTTGCCACCGTCGTTATTGATCACTTCGAGCTCGGCAAGGTTCCATTCGGTGCGGATCCCCGTACCCAGCGCCTTGGCGAAGGCCTCCTTCGCGGCCCAGCGCGCGGCCAGCGTTTGCACGCGGCGTTTGGGCCGTTCATCGGCGTAGGCCCGCTCCGCCTCGCTGAATACGCGTAACAGCCACCCCCGCTCGAGGCGCCGTTCCAGCTCCGCAACCTCCACAATATCCGTGCCAATCCCGAGAATCATGTTGAGGATCTCCAGTTGTCGTCCGCGCCCTTAATCCCCCCAAAAACTACTTCGAACATGCCCATCATGTTATCGTCCGGTCTTACATGCGCCTATGCCTGTCGGCAATCTCACACATCGCACATATCTAACGAGTGTTTCTGGAACAACGCGGCATTTTTTCCAAAGTGCCGAAGGCACGCCATACACTAGCCCCGGGTGTAAACCCGGGGAAAACCCGGGGAGTGCACATCCACACAAGTGCAGTCCCGGAGGGACGGCATAAACGGATTCATTGCCAAGATTACAAGGCTCATAACAAACACTATTCTGCCGTCCCTTTGGGACTCAGGTTCGTATATAGACACGCAATCCCCGGGTTGCCACCCGGGGCTACTTTCTATCGTGCCTGCGGCACTTTCAATCAAGAACATCAGCGGCCGGCCAGTCTTCTTGACCCGTTTTTTCAATGCTAATGATTACGATTAAGACTGCCCTTGCCATTGAACCCACATAGAATACTGGTTTTTCTTGAAAGATTCACGATTTGACATAGCCACAGAAAGCACAAAAGTCGCAGCAAATGTGACGAATCCTTTTGTGAATTTTGTGCCTTCTTTGGCCACTTGCCAACGCCTTGCGCTCAAGCGCCTGCGTTTGCGCCGAGAGAGACAGCCACAAGATCGCGTCCATTTCTGATTTAACGTACCAAACATTGGCGTAACCGAACATGATATGGCACACTAAGCATGAGAAACCGCACTGCAAGGAGTGTCCGATGCCCATGAAGATCCTGCTGGTATTGTTGCCGATCCTGTTTACGCTGCCCGCGTTTGCCCAGGCCCCCGCCCCGACGCCTCTCGAGATTGCCGAAAACCGCGTGATCAACGCATGGGAAGCCCTCGAGAGCGCGCAGGGGGTCCTCAATGTGGCCATCCAGCTCGAGATCGAAGGTATCGCCCTGCCGGTTCAGGGCGCGGGCCCGTTCGCCTACAGGAATCACAGAGGCAAACGGCTGTTGCGCATTGATTTGGATGGCAACATCAGCGCGCCGGCCATCAGCCCGACCGGCGCGCTTCCCGTCCAGTTTCAAGGCCTGTTCGACGGTGCCGTGGCCCACATGATGACGAATATGCTCTTCCAGACCACAGTCATGCGCCACAAACCCAAGGACGAGGACCTCGCCCTCGGCGGAGACGCCCTGTTCAAAGCGTTGCACGAGGACTGCGAGGTGCGGCTGCTGCCCGACCGCGAGGTGAACGGCGTTCCCTGTTACGTGTTCGAGGCGCGGGTGCGCGAACCTGGCGACGACCCCCTCGAACCAGTGAAATGGACCCTCTGTCTTGCCAAAGACTCGGGACTGCCTCTGCGCGCGCAGGGATTTGACCATCGCGGACGCGAGATCTTCAGAGCGTTCATGACGGATGTCTCGTTGAACCCGCTGTTGAGCCTCTCGCGCTTCGAATTTGTCATCCCGCCGGGTGCCCGCGTCGTCGAGGGCGACGATTTCAGCCAGCTTATTCCCCTGCCGCGGTGATTCGCGCGCGGCAGACGGGCCATGACAAGACGCCCATGAGAAGACCGGTTGGACATATAGCGTTGGTTATTCTAGTAATCGCAGCGGGCTGCGCAACCCTCGAACCCTATCCCGCGCCGCCCAACGGTCTGGATACGTATCTCGATATTCTCGACACCAGCCTGGACTGGTCAGCGCCGGGACTCGAGGCCGCAAAGGCGGCGCGCGATGCCGGAGACACACAAGCGGTCTGCGACGCGTTGCTGGCCTACTACCGTGCGCGCATGAAACCGCGCTTTTTCTTCGACTCTCAAGACATCCCAGCCATTGCCGACGCCATCCGCGAGGATATGCCCGAGGCCGCGGACGAGCTGATCGAGGCCGCCGACCGGATCGTCGCGCGCACGTTTCCCAACTCGACCTCGCGCACGGTGGTGTACCGCGTCACATTGCCCGAGGATTTCTCATGGACCGGCAACCCGACGGAAGATCCCGAGTTTGTGCATATGCTTCAGCGGTCGCGGTTCTGGCAGGACCTCGCGTTCGGATACGCCCTGA
>SLSB01000461.1 GCA_007130675.1 Candidatus Hydrogenedentota bacterium
GGCAGCGTGTCCATTATTGGCAATGCGCCCGGATGGCACGAAGACGTGACGGTGATCGGCTCGAAGGGGGCGTTCTATCTGCGCCAGGGACAATCGCTCATCCGCCAGAACGGAACGGGGAAGCATATGAAGGTGGCGTTGCCGAAATACAAGAAGAACCCTGATGCGAACTTCGTTGACGTGATTCTCGGGAAAGGCGAGCCTCAAGCGCCCGCAATATGCGGCCTGCGCGTGATAGAAGTCACCGAAGCCGCGTGGAAATCGGCCAAGAGCGGCCGGGCGGTCAAGGTAAACTCGAGCGATTGAGCGGGACGCCGTATCGGCGGCGAGCCGAACCAGCTACGCCAAGACGGCGCTGTTCACCGCACCACCAGGACGGGGCGGTTTTCCACCGCCGTGCCGCCATATCCATCGGGCCGGGCTTGCTGGGCGGCGGATGAATAGAACCGCAGGGGCAGGTGCGTGGCCGTTTCCGTTCGTGAATCCACTTTGAGAAGAACCCCGTAATTGGGGCGCCTGCCGCTGACCCAGTGCCTCACCAAACCGGTGACATCCCACGCGAGCCATTCAGACGACTCGGCGGTCACGCGGTTGAGCGCAAACGGCGAGGGGGTATACGCGCCCTCGGCGCCGGGTGCGGGCCAGGCCGCGTCCTCTGGCCCGGCGGTGTGCCAATCGGCTTCGACGGGGCACCAGGGATGCGTGATTTCGTGGCAGGTGACGGACATGGGGCGGCTGACCGGCTCGCCGGTGCGGCGCAGCCACAACGTCGCGTGTTCAACAGCATATGAAGGTGGCAAATTCGACAGGTCAAAACGCAGCAGGGCGTGTGCGCCGCGCCCGACCGCAAGATAGCCGGTCTCCATTTCGCCGTCGTCGGCGATTACGGCATCCACACACGGCGTAAACGGATCTCCACGCGGAAAGGCGGACGCCTGGATGGGTATGTTCTGGTAATAGTGCCAGCCGCGAAGCTGCGCATAATAATACCGGATACACATCGCGGTGAGGGCTGCTCCGTGGTCGACGCCGCCATAGTAGTAGTCTTCGAAATGCGCCCGGCACCACGGAATCTTGGCTTGGAAATACGGGTAGACGATGGGGCCGAGGCGCGCGCCGCGCATCCATTCGGCCTCGAGTTTTCGGCAGCCGCGCTCGAGTTCTTCGGCGGTCACCGCAATCCCGGCACGTTCGAATACCGTTTGCGCGGTTCGGGTGAGCCACACAAAGTTGCCGCGCACATCGGGCTCGAGATCAAACAGCACATGGCTGAAGATGTCGGTGATGTGCTCGGTGAAGCCGTGTCCGGAATTGTCCTCCTCGCGGGCCATGGTCAGCAGGGATTTGTGGCCGTCCTCGTCGAAATGCCAGGGCACATCGCCCACGCCATGGCACAGAATGCCGAAGAAAAAGGCAATTTCACGGCGCGCGGCGGCATCCCACGGCGGGGGAAACCGCTCGAGCAGGTATTCGAGATAGACCTGCTGGTACGGGTGCCAGTGCGCGTACTCGGCGGCGTCATCGTTGATGCCGCCATACCCGAAATCGGGGAACAGCGTCCCGGAATAGAACGCCCGCATCGCCTCGGTGTCCGTCCGGAACTCGACGAGGCCGGGCAACATCTCGGGCGTCTCGAGAATGTGCCGGTCCCACGCGCGCTGGCCCATTTCCGCGTGGGTGCGGGGTCCGGCCGCGGTTGCGGCCTGCCCGAGCACGGCCAGCGCCGCAATAGCGAACCCAATAAGCGGGGTGGTGCGCGAAATCATGCCTGTGGGGCCTCCTTCTGGCGAAACCACGCATAAACAGCCGCGAAGACTGTGCCCACAAGAAACTGGTGAAGCGTTCCGAATAGGATGAAGAAACCGACCAATGGAACCCCGGTGCCGGAGCGCGGAAAAAGCAGTGTTGTGGGATAGTTGACGATACTCAGGAACAGCCATCCGATGCCCGCCAAGGGGGTTGCGGTCATATCCGCGGGCGTCGTGAGGGCTACCGCGGCCACCGCGGCGACATGCAGCGCCGCAAACACGAGCCCAAGCAGAAACGGACGCCGCCAGCCGCCCAACCAGACAAAAAGCGCGAAGACCACGACCCATACCAGCCCCATCGCCAGCAGTATCGCGGCAACAGCCAGGTAGGCGTTTTCCAGAAGAACGTCCATATTAAGACCGCCTCATCAGTCTGAAGGTCCGATCATTTTGGCCGGGTCCACGGCTTCGTCAAACTCTTCTGCGGTGAGAAACCCGAGGTTGACGGCTTCCTCTTTGAGCGTGGTGCCGTTGGCATAGGCGGCCTTCGCGATCTTCGCGGCGTTGTCATAACCAAGCTTGCGGTTGAGCGCCGTGACCAGCATGAGCGAGGCGTGAAGCAGGGCGTCTATACGCTCTTGGTCGGGCTCGATGCCGACCGCGCAGAGGTCATTGAACGAGTGCGCCGCATCGCCCATCAGGCGGATGGACTGCAGCAGGTTATACACGAGCACGGGCTTGAACACGTTCAACTCGAAATGGCCCGAGGCGCCGGCTATGTTGATGGTGGTGTCGTTGCCGATAACCTGCGCGGCGACCATGGTCAGGGCTTCGCACTGGGTCGGGTTGATCTTGCCCGGCATGATCGACGAGCCCGGTTCGTTGGCGGGGAGGCGGAGCTCGCCCAGCCCGCAACGCGGCCCGCTTGCCAGCCACCGGATGTCGTTGGCGATCTTCATCAGGCTGCACGCGACAGTCTTGAGCGCGCCGGACATCATCACCACGGCGTCGTGGGCCGCCAGCGCCTCGAACTTGTTGGGCGCGGTGACGAATGGCAGGCCGGTCAGTTCGGCAATTTTCGCCGCCACTTTGACGTCGTAGTCCTTCTTCGTGTTGAGACCGGTCCCGACCGCCGTGCCTCCGATGGCCAGCTCGAACAGCTCCGGTTGCGCGCACCGGATGCGCGCGATGCCGTTGGTAAGTTGTTGCGCATACCCCGAGAACTCCTGCCCCAGCGTGAGCGGTGTGGCGTCCATCAGATGGGTGCGGCCGATCTTGATGATGTCCTGAAACGCCTGGGCCTTCGCCTCGAGGGTATCGCGCAACGCCTCGAGCGCGGGCAACAGGTGATGCTGCACCTGTTCTGCGGCGGCGATGTGCATGGCCGCCGGGAACGTGTCGTTCGAGGATTGCGACATGTTCACGTGGTCGTTGGGGTGAACGGGATTCTTGCTGCCGAGTTCGCCGCCGAGAATCTCGATGGCGCGGTTGGCGATGACCTCGTTGACGTTCATGTTGGTCTGGGTGCCGCTGCCGGTCTGCCAGACAGACAAGGGGAAGTGGTCGTCGAGTTTACCGTCAACGACCTCGTCGGCGGCCTGACAGATGGCGCTGCGCAGGTCGGGCTCGAGCAGCCCGAGGTCGTAGTTGGTCAGCGCGGCCGCTTTCTTGAGTATCCCGAAAGCGCGGATGAGCTCGCGCGGCATGGTCTCGGCGCCGATCTTGAAATTCTCGAGTGATCGGGCAGTCTGACAGCCGTAATAGCGGTCCGCGGGCACGCGCATTTCGCCCATGGTGTCCGATTCGATGCGAAACTCCACGTTTGGTTCCTCCGGGCGCCAGCGGCTCCACATGAGGAGCTTATCCTTTGGCGTCATGGTTTTGCAACGCCTGCACAATACCTCCGAGACGGAAGCAGTCACCTCACTGGCTGTTCATTTCAATGCGGAGAGCGGGGACAGATATCTCTCCGCTTTGCTGGTGTTCGAAAACGGGCACAGGAGCTGTCTAGAAACTCCTTCAGCGCCCAGATGTATTGGCGATGGCTCGGGCATGTTCCGGGTTTTTCGCGCTTCGTTCGTGCCCCGGAGGGGCAATCCAGCATAGCCTGGGGCAGAGCGACGCGCCGCCCCAGGAACACGGCGGCCCTATAAGCGGAAGCCCTGAAGGGGCGCCCGGGATACCAAAAAGCAAACGCTCACACCGCCTGCCTGGATCGCCCTTTCAGGGCTCATTCGTATGGGGCGCGTTTCCCGGGGCGCCGGCACGCGTGACCGCGCGCCTTGCCCCGGGCTATTCCAGGTAGCCCCTGACGGGGCTGCAACGAAGACCCTGAGATTCCGGCGAAATCACAGGTCCTACGACAGCTCCACAGACACATCTTCGCTTGGCTTGTGTCAGCCCCGCTTTTCGTTACTGTGCCACGTTGTTCATGGCCTGGGTCAACGCGGCGATGCCCTTCTGGATGTCGCCGATGCGGTCGTCGCCGGCTTCGCGCTCGAAGATGTAGGTGCCCTCGAAATCAGCTTCGGCGAGGATGCGCACGAAGGCATCCCAATCGACTTCGCCTGTGCCCACAACCACTTCCTCGCCCCATTCGCCCTTGACCTTGGTGCGTTTGGCATCCTTGACGTGGACATGCCGCACGTGCGACACCAGTTTGGTCAGGGCCTCGATGGGATCGTCCATGTCGTAGAGGATCATGTTGGCTGGGTCAAAATTGACGCCGACATTATCCGCGCCGCGCTTTTTCATCTCATCGAGAAACTGGAGCAGCGCGTCGGCGCTTTCCTGCCCGGTTTCCATCATCAGGCCCGCGCCGGCCTCGCTGAATATCTCGGCGATAGTGGCCACCCGGCCCGCCAATTTGTCGTAATCGGGGTCATTGGGGTCATGGGGAAGGAATCCCGCATGCGCCATGATATAGGGCAGGCCCAATTCCTTGCCCTTCGCCGCGGTGATTCTCGCCAGCTCGACATTCGCGTCCCAATGCTCATCGGGCACGATCCCGCCCGTGCGCCGAATCGTCTCGGGGCTTGTATAGTCTTCACCGATGGTCGAGTACATGCCGGTGACGATCTTGATGCCGGAGGCAGCCAAAACGTCCTGCACACCGTCCCATGCGCCCTCGTCGCCGCGGTGTGGCGTGAGGCCCAACTGCACCAGCTTGAGGCCGAGAGCGTTCACCTTTTCCGCCAAATCCTCGGGCCCCGTCGCCTGGAGCGACCAACTGCACACACCAATCTGATCTGCCGTCTGTTTTTTCACGGGTTCAACCCTCCTTCCATAGCACTCGTGCCGGGTTACTACAAAACGCTGGGTATTGCCCGCCGGACGCGAACTCCCCAGCCCGCGACATATCCTAACACAATGGCCTCCCACACCCGAAAAAGCGCGCCGTTCCCACCCAGAGCCCCCTTGCCAACCGCAACAAATCCGAAAAGGAATGGTCTCCCCAGGATTGGCGGCAAGGAACACCCATCAAAACCGAAATCGCCATCGGGATCGCTATCGGGATCGCTATCGGGATCGCTATCGGGATCGCTATCGGGATCGCTATCGGGATCGCTATCGGGATCGCCATCGGGATCGCCATCGGGATCGAAATCGGGATCGCTACCGGGCTCGAAATCGGGCTCGGGCTCGAAACCGCGTCCCCTTTTTCCGTTTAAAGAACAGGCAGACGCTTTGCTCCGCCGCGAACGCTCGAGAGCCTCGATGCGGCCTCGTCCAACAACCTCCCAAATCGTATCGCGGTACGTAAGGCCAAGTGTTTTCGGCGAGAGTAGATTGCTCGAATTTCCCGGTAACCGCTTATTCATTCGGTTTCTTCTGAAAAAGGGTCTGGGCAAGAATGACTAAACATTGTAGAATGGGTTCAGAGAAAGGCCCGTGCACAGGTTCGGACTGTGCGGGCCTCCGCATAGTACGCGGTTGGCGGCGCTGGCATACATGACAGGTGAAGGGATAAGGGCATTTCTCGGATTCGGTGACTCCGGGCGACTCGATATCATATCGGTTACAGCTGCTTGTGCCAGGGCAAGGTTCGTGAGAGTGATTTCCGCGATGGCATGTTCCGCAGGGGGCGGTGCCAGCAACACAGCCGGGCAGCCCATGGGCGTCTCTGCATGGGCGCATTCGTTACGCTGTGTACGTCATACGAAAGGAGACTGCCCATGCGAAAGCGAGGCTTCACTCTCGTCGAATTGGTGGTGGTCATCTCTGTCATAGGCATCCTGGTGGCCATCCTGCTGCCGACGCTAGTCCGTGCACGCGAAGCCTCCCGCCGCGAAAACTGCGCCAACAACCTGAAACAATTCGGACTCATCTTCAAAATGTACGCCAGCGAGTCCCGAGGCGAAAAGTGGCCCACCCGGTCGAAGGTACACGCGGAGTCATGCTATTCCGGCGCGGTTCGAGAGGACCCGGCGCCAATTAACACAGCCCACCTCTGGCCCGACAGCCCGGCGCTGTACCCGGAATACTGGTCCGATCTCAGCATCGCCAAGTGTCCCTCCGACCCGGACAATGAAACGTTCGAGAAGTATTTCGGACCGTACACACACACCGGTGCGGTCGAGCCCTGCCGGTTCTGGGATATTTCGTATCAATACCTTGGCTATGCTTTCAAGCCCGAGCACTATCTAGCACCCGGGGTAGATCCGGTAAAGCATCCGACCGATGAGTCCGATTTGAACCCGGCGATTATGACCGCCGCGACGCAGGACTGGGCGTTCAGCGGCGGAGTGGCGCCTGGAACGGAAGACGCGAACTGGTATCTCGACGACTCCCGCTGGACGACGTTGCACGACTCTGATATCCCGATGGCAGATGGCC
>SLSB01000399.1 GCA_007130675.1 Candidatus Hydrogenedentota bacterium
ACGGTGCCGGTGGCCCCGTTTGTGGGGTTAATCCCTCCGCCGAACGGCGCCTGGATCTTGACCGTTCCTGAGGTCAATCCCTTGAGGCCGCGCGGCTCGGAGAAGGCGAGACCGTCCACAACCGAGAGATCGACGTCCCGCAGTGCCAGGTCCATTGCAACCGTCGAGGGACTGTCTTCCTTACTCATGCGGACCTGTGCTGTGCCGGTGATCCGCCCGGCACCGGGCGCCATGGCCAGATCGTTGATATCGTAAACTCCGTCTTTGCCGGTTACGGCGGCTCGCACATCGCCGACGCGCGCATTCCGGTAGTGTACGCTGGCCAATTGCACATCGACGTCGAGCCCCGGCCACGGTCTCTCAGCCCTGCCGCCTTCGGCAGCTCTGGATTCAGCGGTCTCTTTGTCTTCCTTGCCCCCAAACCCTTCGATCGCGGCCGTCACGGCGTCCACATCGAGTCGGTTGCCGTGTACCGTACCCTTCCAGATGGGGCCGGGTGCTTCGTGCAGGGTCAGGGTGAAATCGGAGTTGAGCCCGCGGACGGTGAGGTTCTCGACACGCGGGATCTCATTGGCGTAGGCCAGCCGGCCGTTGACCGATTCTAAACGAAGGTCTTCCGAAAGCCCGAGGGCACAATCGTGCAGCATGACATCCAGTTCGACCGGATTTGTCTTGAACATGCCTCGTGCCCGGCCATCAGCGCGGACGTCTTGGGCGAACAGGTTCTGGAATGCGGCCACATTCAGGTCGAAGTCGCTGCTTATGCGTCCGTTCTCGAACGTTGCGGCCAATGCCTGGCCGCCATAATGCAGCGTTGCGGTCTCGATCTGCCACTGGTCTTGCACACGCTTCGCGAGCACGTGCATTGTTGCTGGATCGCCCTGTTTCTTGTGAGCGTATTCGCCGGCGTGAAAGGAGGCCTCCGTGAGGTCGACGCGCGCATCCATCCGTTGTTGTCCCGCAGGGATGCTGGCCTGAATGGCGGCAATGCCTTCGGCTCGCACCATTTCCGGCAGCAGTTCGCGCGCGGCGGGTAGCGGCACGCCCGCCGAGGCCTCGAGCGCGCCCAGCGATACCGCACCCTCCTCGCGTGTGAGCGCTGCCACGGCCGAGAGTTCCGGCGCGCCCTGGCGCGTTACCCGGAGAGCACCCGCGGCTCCGTCGCTTCGGGGCAGAGTGACCTCGATGCTGAATTCCGAAGCCCCATACGCTTCGGCAACGTTCCTGAGCGCGGTCTGTGTGGTTTCGTCCTCGGGGAAAGGCAGGTTGAGGCGCGCCAGGTCGGCTTTGAGGGTTCCGGCAATGCGCTGTTCCTCGGGCACGATGCGGGCTACGGCCGATACAGGGCCGAGAAGCGCTGATTGGCACGACGCATTGACCGTGACGGCGCCGGGTTCGGCGGCGAAGGTGCCTTTCAGCCCCGTGAGCGTTTCCTCGATATCTCCCACGAGGAGGACGGCCCGGGTGTTTTCGATTTTGCCGTCAATCGCAAGATCCTCGGGGAGGGTTTGCCCTTTCTCGAACGTTCCCGCGATGCGCTCGAATGCGACGTTTCCCGAAAGGTCTTGCAGCGTGTCATTCTTGGCGAATGCCTGGACCACACCGGGCGAGAGGGTCAGCGCACCGGTCAAGCGGACGGCGGCGGCGGCACGTTCCAAATCGGGGGTAACAGAGCCCCGCAGGGTGAGGCCCGTGCCTTTAATTTCGTCGATGTGCAACATGCCTTCATCGAGACGGAGTTTGCCCTGGATATCGCCGAACGGGCGCGCCCCGTCGGCCAGTATGGGAGTCACCCCGTCAAATGCGATGTCGCCCCTGACGAGGCGCAGCGCTCCGTCGGTCTCGAGCCCCGCCAACACGCCGGTAGCAGTGATCTCGGCTTCGTCTTTTGGCAGCAGCTCGAGGGTATCCGAATCCACCATCGCATACACGGCCGATAACGCATCGCCGTATGCCCGGGCCGAGCGGATTTCACAGGCCAGCGCGCCGTCGGCCGAGCGCGTAGCATCCGCCTCGAGGGTTAGGTTGGGCGCTTGCAGATGCAGGTCGTTTACGATGATGTCGCCCTCGCGCAACCACAGTTTGGCAGTAAATGGTCCCGCAGCCGCGCGAACCAGATCCGGAGCGTCCTGCGCAGCCATTGCTTGGCCGGTGATGTCCATGCCGACGGCCTCGCCGGTTATCTCCGCGAATACGGCTCGTGACTCGAAAATCAGCGGCGGCATGGCGTCACGGTCAAAGACTTCACGCGGATCGACGTTGCGCACTTCGAGCCAGCCCGACGGAATGACCGCTGGCTCGGCATCTCGATCAATGCTGGCCACGATTTCGGCCTCGAGACGCGCGGGCTCGCCGAGGAACGGCAGCGCCGCCGCCACTCCGATAGGCACCGTTTGGCTGAGCACGTCCCGCGCTTCGACACTCCCCTCGAACACCGGCCGGTCAATGCCGGCCATCGAGATGCGCGCAGAGCGAACCCTAACGCGGTCGACCGAAACGCGCCACGGCGAGTCCGGCTTTTCATGGGTTTTCAAGCGTTCGCGAACGGTCTCGATGCGCCCGTTCACCGCCCCGAGATCGGTCGGAAGCGCCGCATCGAGCTCGATCAGATTCACGCTGGTGACGTTGATTTCGCGAGACAGCAAACCGTGCCAGCGGGCCGTCGCGCGGACTTCCCTGCATTGGATGCGCAGGTCGCCGTCGTCCAGAGTCACATTGCGGGCGGTGACCATGGGCTGGGGCAAGAGCGCCAATTCGAGGCGCTCGATTGAAACGGGCATCCCCGTGTTTTCTTCGAGCAGCCGCACCACGTGGTCTCGGTAGCGGTCTATTTGCACAAAATACTTGACAGCTTGCACGGCCGCAAAGGAAACGACCAAGAGCAACAGCAAAGCAATGAGCCATTTATGGCGTCGCAGCCAGGATTTTCTTGACAGTCTCTCGCTGTTCATCACGCAACTCACAAGAAGCCGGCCCAGGTCCCGGAAGACGGCGTTATCGGCGCCGGGCACAAGGCGGCAGAAATCTTTAACTTATCTATGGATAGTGTACCATCTCCGCCCCTCGTCAACAACGGTCGCGGCTGGTTACCGCTTCGTGTCGAGCAGGGGCTGGTTCCCTTTCAGGAAGCGTTCGAGCGGGCAGTTTTCGCATTTCGGCGTCCGGCGGCAGAAATCCTTCCCGGTGTAGACGAGTAGCCCATGGTACTCCTTGAACATGACGAAATCAGATTCAAGATGGTTCTCAAACAGCGCCCGCAACGGCTCGTAGGCGATATCCGGCGTACACAGGCCGTGGCGGCTGAGAATCCTGCGTGTATACGCATCCACCACGAAGACGGGCTTTTCGCACGCATACAGCAGGATGTCGTCGGCGGTCTCCGGGCCAATGCCGTCCACCTCGAGCAGTTCGGCGCGTAATGCATCGAGCGGCTGCTTGGCCATGCGGCGCATGCTGCCCCGGTAGCGGTCCTCGAGAAACCGGCAGAAACTGCGCAGTCGCCGGGCTTTCACCCGGAAATACCCGGACGGGCGCAGGGCGTCCTCGAGTATGCCGTCCTGACACGCCAGAATCTTGCGCGGCCCCAGGAGTTTCGCGCGTTTGAGATTGGCAATGGCCCGCTCGACGTTGCTCCAGTTGGTGTTCTGCGTAAGCACGGCGCCGACGGCAATCTCGAACGGCGTGTCTCCCGGCCACCAGTCTGTCGAACCGTAATGATCGGCCAGCCGCTCGTAGATCGCGGTGAGCGCATCTGTTAACGGTTTGCTCATGGGTGTTTCAGTTTCTTCACCAGCGGACGGTCGAAGTGGACCGAATGGACGCTATGGACTCAATGGACGAGATGAACCCGTCTTAAGCCATAGACTCGGCCAAAGCGACCCTTCAGAGCACTAAGTCCATCCTGTCCATGCAGTCCATATCCGGGGCGATCGAGCCTGTCCTAATGATGCGAAAAGCAGCGCTCCATCGAGAACACCATTGCGGCGCCGGCCTCGTTGCATGCGAGGATGGCGTCGTAGTCGTTGACGCTTCCGCCAGGCTGCACGATAGCCGACACGCCCTTGTTGGTGGCGGCATCGACGGCATCGCGGAACGGGAAGAACCCGTCGGACGACATGACCGCGCCTTCCATAGTCTCGGCGCCTTTGTATTTGTTGCCAACCTTGATGACGGCCTGCTCGACCGCGCCTACGCGATCTTGTTCGCCCGTGCCCACGGCGAGTGTCTGGCCGTTGCGCGCGATAACGCAGCCGTTAGACCTCACGTGGATGTTGACATACCACGCGAACAGCAGGTCATCGAGCTCGCGTTCGGTCGGTTTGCGCTCGATGTCGATGCGTCCTTTTTTCGCATGCTCGCAGTATGCGGGGACCAAGTCTTCGGGGCCTTTGACGCGCGAGAGGTACGGCGTCGCCAGCACCACGCTGCCGTCATCAAATACCTTCATTTCGAACACGTCCGTGCCGTCTTCGAGATACTTGGGCAATCCCGAAAACTCGGGCAACTTGACGATACGGATTTCCTTGTTTCGCCGGAACTTGTCGAAGTTGTTGAAGGTTTCGAGCGCCTCGGGGGCAAATGCCGGCGCCGCTACACCTTCGACGATGGTCTGCATGATTTCTTCGGCGGTGCCGGCGTCCACTTCGGTATTGAACGCCACGACACTGCCGAAGGCGGCCTGGGCGTCGGCGTCGCGCGCGCGCTGATAGACCTCGACGAGGGGCATCTCACCGACCTGAATCGCGGCGCCCGAGGGGTTGCAGTGTTTCATGACCGCGCATGCCGGGCGCTGCATGTATTTGAGAATGCCGACGGCGTGGTGCATATCCTCGATGTTGGTTTGCGACAGGCCGCTTTTGCCGGTCTTCAGGATTTCGTGGGCGCCCAGCACGAGGTTCTTGGCGTCGGCGGGCCGGTAGAACGCGGCGGGCTGGTGGGGGTTGGTGCCGTAGCGCAAGTCTTCGGCTTTGGCATACGTACGGCCCAGCAATTCGATGGTATCCGGGAAACTGCCTTCGGTTCGCGTACGGTACATTTGCTTGAGATCTTTTTCAGCCATGAGACGTGTCCTCCTGCTTGGAAAACCCCTGAAAACAGCGACGCCCGGGCCACTGGTTTCAGTGCCCAGGCGAACGGCAACTCATTTCGCGCGCACCGCTTCCCCGTGGTTGATTCCACGCCAAGTCGCCAGTAACGGCCGCACCACTTTCACATCCCCGCGCATCGCGCGTCGCTCCGCTAACCCTTCGGCCAGCGGGACATCGCCAATCTGCCACAGTCGTCCCGGTGAAGTCAATCCCGCTTGCTTGGAATTGCATTCGGTGTGCGCCAGCCCGTATCGTCACTATCATCAGAATTATGGGGCATATGGCTGAAATGTCAGGAGGGCTTCGATGCATTGTTGCAAAACCCGCAGGTTTTTGAGCGGTATGCTGGCCATCTTCGCAATTGCATGCGGAGTGTCCTGGGCGCAGGCGGCGCTTCCTGAAGGCGATGCGGCCTCGATCGCATTCCGAAGGGAGGGCGAGGTCGATACCTTCCGGAAAGACGTGGTTTTGTTTACGGATCGCGGTTACACGCTTGCCGAATGTCCTGACCTATTAGAGGGATTGTCGTTCTTGCGCGGTTCGATCGATTTGACGATGTTTCGCATCGAGAAGAGCGGATGGCTGCTCGCTCTTACCCCGGAACCGATTCCGCGGGCGGCGAGCCAGCACGAGCTGTTGCTCGAGCTCGGGTTTGACCCGCTCGATGTCGGGCCCGAGAGTTTCCAGCTTTTTGGCCAGAACGAGATTGACCGCGTGCGGGCTTATTGGAAACATGTGCTCGAGGGTGACGAGTACCGCTTACCGAAATGGGTCGTGGTGCTCGGGTTTGACAATGCGCAGCAAATCGAGCCGGTGCCCTGGCGCGAAAATACTGGCGAACTGCTCTACAACGGCATCCGTTTGCCCGAGGGTTGGCCGCCCGACACGGCATACGCGCCGGGCTTTGACCCGTTGCCGGTGCCTTATCTCGAGGATCCGCCCGAGGTGCTCTCGATTGATATTGGCCGGCAGCTTTTTGTTGATGATTTCCTGATCCAGGAAACCAACCTCACCCGCCAGTGGCACAGAGCGCGACGGCATCCGGCCAGTCCGGTGCTGACGCCCGAGACCGAACTCGAGAGAGGCCGCGGCGACCATGTGCCCATGGCCGCGCCGTTCAGCGGCGGCGTCTGGTATGACCCCCGGGACCAGCGATTCAAGATCTGGTACCACGCCGGGTGGTTCGACGGCACGGCGTATGCCGAAAGCAGCGACGGTCTGCACTGGGAACGCCCCGCACTCGATGTCGAGCCCGGCACCAACCGGGTCATTCCCGGACGTGAGGGCGTGATGCGCGATTCGGCCGCCGTAATCCTCGATCACTGGACTTCGGACCCGCGGCAGCGTTTCAAGATGCTGCTCTGGGGCCGGCCGACCGGCGGCGAGGTGTACACATCGCCGGACGGCAAATCCTGGGGCGAGCCCACGCCCACCTTC
>SLSB01000355.1 GCA_007130675.1 Candidatus Hydrogenedentota bacterium
CCCGGCGGGGGCGGAAAACCTTCCGGGAGAATCGCCGAGGCCATCGACAGGGATTTCGGTTCGTTCGGCACATTCAAGGAGCAGTTCAGCGAAGCAGCCGCAAAACTCTTCGGCTCGGGCTGGACCTGGCTGGTGCTCGATGGCGGCACGCTCAAGATCGTCCAGACTTCGAATGCTGACCTGCCCATGAAGCACGACCAGACCGCCCTGCTGACCATCGACGTGTGGGAACACGCTTACTACATCGACTACCGCAACGCCCGGCCCAAATACATCGAGGCGGTTATTGACAACCTCCTCAACTGGGAGTTCGCAGAGCAAAACATGGCCTGAAAATAGGGGGTGTACTGAATGGCCCAACGAAAGGCCCGCGCACAGTCCTCCCTATATCCGGATATCCGGGCTTCGTCAACGCCGATTGCGCAAAAGCTCGCGGAGTGGCATTTTGCGCATGCCCGTCTCCCGCACCCATATAGCAATGGCTGTGTGGTACCATAAGAGACGGGGAAAACGATGGGAGACTGTTGCGTGCTCTCAGGCCATAGTTGCGGTTGCTGAAAATGCCTCCAAATTCGATGGAAGATACGTTATACCAACATGTTGAGCACTTCTTGAACCAACTGGCCCAGGCGTGGCGCGCGGTGCAGCTCTACCCGGGCGGCAATCCACGCATTCGCGAGGCGGTTTCGGCGGCCGTGCTCGCGGCGCAGGCACTCGGCGGAGCGCAGGCAAGAAATGCCACCGATTCGGAGAAGGAACCCTCGCCGGGAAACGAAGATTTCACCATTATCCGGGTCACGCGCCAAGCATTCCTACTCGCGGACACGCCGGTTGCACCACGGCGCCAAGGGCTACGGCGGCTCGCGGAAGATCTGTACGGACAGGGCGTGAAGTTTCTATGGTTGCGCCCGGGGCTCAGCGCGTCCGAACTAGAGGGATTGCTGGTCATCGCAACTGCTGCCGAAAACGCCAGCCGGTTCGCTGAAGCGCTCGAGGAAGCGGCGTTCGACCACATCGGACTCGAAGTCATCGAAGATTTCCAGCTCGTAGACCGTACGCCAGACACGATCCGCATGGACATGCTGGGCTACTTGCGCAACAAACAGGCGCGCCGCCGCGCGCCACTCGATGCGGCGGGCCCTTGCACGGATGACCTGCCCGAAGACGAAGATGAAGATCTTTCGGACTTAGCCGAATTCTTTCTCGATATCGCGCAAGGTTCGGAAGAAAAGATTCAGTATCTCTACAACAATCTTTCCGATCCGCGCCGCCTGGCGGAAACGCTGACGTATCTGGCGAGCATGCATCCTGCCGACGAAGACGGCGTCGAGATGCCGGCCGACGTTCTGCGCCAAACGTTGGGCCATATTGCCGATACGATAAAACAACTCCCTGCAGACGTGCGCGAGAGCATGGTCCGCAATATCGCCAAAGCCGTGTTAACCGCCGGCCAGGCCGTACGTTCAAAGGTCGTCGACAGCGCATTGGCTGCCGCGGTGGGAAAAGACTCTTTCGTGGCAGAGGTCTGCGCCTACCTGCCCAATGACGTTATCGGCCAGCTTCTCACCGCGCACATACGCCTGCACCGCGGCACGGCCAGTACCCTGTCAAATTTTCTTGACGATTTTTCGGGCGATGAGCAGCGCCGGCAGACAATCAAACGGCTGGTGGCCTGCGAGCTGCGCCAATCCGGCGACACAATCCAATGTGATGTTCTTGCGATTCTCGATCAGGAACCGCCCACCGACCCTTTCGAAGCCAAGAAACCGGCACCGGAAACACGCACCGAGCGAGAAACCATGGAAACGGTCCGCGAAGCCCATGCCCGCGAATTGACTCTCGCCAAAAACGAGATTGCGTCTTTGACCGAAGCCATCGGCCAGGTCAATGCCGAGGACAACCTCGGGCGCGCCGCTATGAGCCTGATTGCTTTGCGCAGGGCGGGCCACATACCCGAGCTCGAGGCGCCCGCATGGAAGACCATTCGCCATGCGCTCGAACGCGCCGTGGACCGCAGGAGGTTCGTATTCTCAGCAAGATGCCTTGAGGGCCTGCGATTACTGGCAACACGCGAGAACGATGAAACTGCCCGCGAAACAGTCGAGATATTCACAGCCCGTCTGGGGAAAGACGCCTGTCTTTCGCGAATCCTGGAGGCCCTCTTGAGCGCCGGGCACGGCGACGAACCGTATCGCGCCCTCCTGACCCTGGTGGCGCATATCGGGGAGCGCGCCTATGAGACGCTGTTCGACATGCTGGCCAATGAACAGGACCGCCGAACAAGAAGACGCCTGATTCTTGCATTTCTCGACCTGGGCGACGAGACCGTCTATTTTCTCTGCCGCACAATCGAGCACCGCCATTGGTATGTTGTGCGGAACGTAACGTATTTGCTGGGAAAACTTGGCCTCCCCGCAGGCATCGAGGCAATCGAACGGGTACTCTATCATCCGGATATCCGCGTCCGCCGCGAGGTGTTGCGTGCCGCAGCCACCATTCGCGGGCCAGAAGCCGAAGGCCTGCTCCGGCGATGCCTGCACGACGACGAGCCCGTTATCCGTGGTTTGGCGGCCGAGTGGCTGGCGATCATCAAGGCACAAGGCATCCTCGAGGAATTCCGCGCCATGCTCGAAACCAACGACAAGCGGCTGCGCTCGTGCCACGAATTTGCCGCGGGCGTTGTCCGCGCCTTGGGCCGCCTGGGTGATACCGCGGACGTGCCGCTCATCGAGCGGTTCAAACAGCAGAGTTATGCGTTCTCGATCATTCGCCACTCACATGTGGCCGAGGCCTGCGACAAAGCCATCGACGACATCCGGCGCAAGCAGACGGCCCCTTCGGCCGCAGGAGCACGGGAGTCATCTCCGCCATGAAACCAATGTCTGACGCGTTCAACGAGGCGGCGCACCCGCTGTTGCGCAACCTTGACCGAGCCCGCACCTGTGCGCGGATGTATCCCCCCGAGCATCCTTATGTGGAAGAATCCCGCCGGCTCCTGACCGCATCGGTCGAAGAGCTGCTTCTGCTCCGTGACAGTGTAACCGTATCCATCTCCGACGGCGACATCTTTGTCGAGGGACATCACATCCCGGACGATGGCGGATCGTTCGAACCGCTGATCTCAGATCTCACGCGCCGGGAACTGGTGTCGATTACGTTCGTGCACGGAATTACCGTGGATGAGCTCGCCGCGTTCATCCTCGTGAGTGTCGCAAGGCCGCCCGACCTCGAAGCCATGGGCGGCGTTGAGGCGGCCCTCGAACGCAAGGCCGTGCGAGGGGTACTCATCGGCCGGAAAAGTCTGGCACTGCCCACCGATGAAGAATCTCGCAAACATGCCGAGACCGTCCGGGTTTCACGCGATGTCTATCACTCCGCCGTGCAGGCGGTGATCGAAGCGTTCGCCGAGGTCAGTTCCCGCGAGATGGTCAATCTCGATTTGGTCGAAGGGGTCGTGCGTATGCTGGTATCCGGCGTGCTCCAACATCCCGAAACCTACCTCGGGCTGAGCACCATGAAAGACTTTCACGAATACACATTCTACCACTCGGTGAACGTCGCTATTCTCAGCATGCTGATGGGCTCGAAACTGCGCTTCAACGAAGCACTCCTCCACAAAGTGGGTGTCGCGGCCCTTCTCCACGACATCGGAAAAGTCCAGATGCCCATCGAGATTCTCGACAAACCCGGCCGCCTCACCCCCGAAGAATTCGATTGCATGAAGACCCATTGCGCAAAAGGCGCGCGCATTCTCGCCCAACACAGCGCGGACCCCCTCGCCATTCTCACAGCTGCGCAGCACCATGTCCACTATGACCGCGGCGGCTACCCCGACTGCGACATCCCCGAGGGGCTCCACGTCATCAGTCACCTGATCACCATTGCAGATGTCTACGATGCGCTGACCTCAGACCGGTCGTACCGCACCGCCATGCTGCCCGACCGAGCCATGCAGATCATCATCGAAGGGCGCGGCACAACATTTCACCCCGAGCTCACCAAGGTCTTTGCGAACCTCACCGGCATGTTTCCCGTGGGCACGCTGGTCGAACTTGATACCGCCGAGCGGGCCGTCGTATGCAAACCCAATCCCGCCAACATCTACCGCCCCAAGGCCAAGCTGTTGACCCCGCCCGGTAGCGACACCCTCGTGTCGCGCGATGTGGACTTGACCGACCGCGACACCGACGGCCGCTACCTGCGCAGCATCGTGCGCTCGATTGAGCCCCGCGATCACCAGATCAACGTCGCCGACTATGTGTAACGGCCTGTTTTTGCCAAGAAATGCGTGATTATGCGCCCGCAATACGCGGCATCGGGATGGACTCCTTCGCGAGTTCGGCGTGCAGAAACTTTGTCAGCAACTCGCTCTTGAGTGGCGCGTATTCGGCCATATCCCAAAGATTGCGGTCTTCATTGGGATCCTCATCGAGATCAAACAGCTCACCGTATTCCTGGTTGCAGTAGATGGTGACCTTGTACCGGCTGCTGATATAGGTTTTCTGATGAATGGTGGTGGGCTGGTGGCGGTTCTCGACAATGACATGGTCGCGCGCCCGTTCTGCCTCGCCGCGCCAGACCTCATACTGATCCACGCCTGCAAAATGCCAGGGATGGTCGATGCCCGCGAAGGTGAAAAAGGTCGGCGGCAGATCCACCAGCGATTGCAGAGCGCTGCTCCGTGTGCCTTCGGGAAGCACGCCCGGCAGCGAGGCAATCAGCGGCACGCGGATGCCGTCTTCAAATGAAAACGACCCTTTCGCGTACAGCCCGTGCTGGCCGTGGTAATGCCCGTGGTCCGTGGTGAATACGATGAGCGTCTTGTCGGCAATGCCGAGCGCATCCACCTTCTCCAGCGTCTTGCCAATATAGTGGTCCATCATGCTGACCATGCCGTAGTAATAGGCGATATCCTCTTTCAGCTTCTCGTCAGGCCGGCGGTGCAAATGGAAGCCGTGCGTTCCGCTGCCGCCATGCTCCTGGTAGCGTTTGCTGTATTCCAGGCGCGCCCCCTCCTCGCGCGTGAGCCGGTAATGGAGGGGCATGTCGTCCATCTTGTCCGCCGGGAACTCGGGCAATTCGATATCGGCCGGGTCGTACATGGACGCCCACGGCTCGGGCAGCAGATACGGCGGATGGGGATCGAAATAGCTTGACCACAGGAAGAACGGGCTGCCCTCGTTAACATACGCTTCCATGAGCGCGTTGGTGCGTTCGCTGATCCACACGTTGTAGTGGTAGTCCTCGGGGATGTTCCACGCGCCGTACTGCCTCGACTGCGTGCCCGTCGGTTTTGCGAACCAGTCGCGCCAACAGTCCTTGCCCCCTTTCGCTTCCATCCACAGCGCATAGTGCTGGCCCACGTGCGCTTCATCCGCATGATTGCGCGCCAGTTCTACACGTTCGAATCCATAAAAGGGCCCGTTGAACGTGCGCCAGAAATCGAGATCCTGCAACACCGGATACGCCTCGAGCGACGGATGCTCGAGCGTGCCCTGCAACGGCTGGAAGTGCGCCTTGCCCACCAGCGCGGTCCGGTAACCCGCGCGGGCAAGGTCGTCGCCGATACACGGCTCCGACTCCGCCAACGACGTGCCCAGCGACCATGCGCCGTGTTGACTCGGGTACTTGCCCGTGATAAGCGATGCGCGCGTCGGCGTGCAGGTTGGGTTTACCGTGTATGCTCGATCGAAGACCACACCACGAGCCGCCAAACGGTCCAAGTTCGGCGTTTTCACGGCGGGATTGTGGTATCCCATCGCCATATAATGATGCTGGTCACTCGTGATAAACAGGATGTTGTGGCGTGCGTATCCTTCTCGCGATACCTTCGGCGGGGTGTGTTTCTCTGCGAATGCTTCCGCGGCAACCTGATCAATCAGCGCCTGCTGCGACGCAGGCGCCAACGCTGCCCCACCCGTTTCACCGGCAGCCGCCCCCGGCGCAATGCCTTGCGCCGCCGCAACACTGAGCCCCGCTGCTTTCACAAAATCCCGCCGTGTACACATCCGGTTCGATCCTTTCCGTTACCTTTGCAAAGAACGCCGTGCTGTTTCCATACGGCCACGGGGCCATGGTAGCACAATCTTCTCCATGTCGATCATGCCCGTCACCGCCGGTTGCGCCGCACATCGAATTTGTCCTTGACGTTTACACGCTTGAAGCAAACTGCGCCCGGGGTTATCCTACTCACGCTTGATTGGTGCAGTCTTGCGGGATCCCCGGGGCGCCCCCCGGATAACCTCACAGGAGAATCGGGATATGAAACACTTGTTCTTGTTGCTGGTTGTATTCGCCGTTGCTTTTTGGGGAAGCGTGGCCGCGTATGCTGAGGCAGAGGCCGCATGCGACGAAACTGAGGAATGCAAGCCCATCGCTTTGTTTAATGGCGAAGATCTCGACGATTGGCACATCTATCTGGCTGACCCGGAGGTAGACCCCGACGACGTCTGGCAAGTACGCGACGGGGCCATCTGGTGCAAGGGCGAGCCTTTCGGATTCTTGCGCACCAA
>SLSB01000456.1 GCA_007130675.1 Candidatus Hydrogenedentota bacterium
ACTGGAGAGAATACTGGCATTGGCATTACCGCTATGAAATAGACGTTTCGCTGCCGGAATGGGGAATGCGAATAGGGCAAGCTCTGATTGAATCCGTAAGGCGACAGACGAACAGGCACGATAATCTGGGCATCACTCTCAGCGGGGGCTTGGATTCTCGTGCGATAGCAGCCTGTACTCACAAACTCGGCTTGCCTGTTAAATCATTCACTTGGGGAGCAAATGATTCCTGGGACCGGCGTATTGCGCAAGAAGTTGCAGATGCCCTCTGTCTACAGCATGAAGACTATGATTATGAAGTGGCCAAATTGCCACTGCTTTTTGATGCCGCTGTAAACGAAACCGAAGGAATGTGTAACCTCTTCGACATGCACTTTCTTGTACACCGCCACATAATCGCGCAAGCCGATGTTGTCTTAAACGGATACGCGGGCGGTGGTATCTTAGGTGGGGTCTTTCTCAGGTCGCGATGGTTTAAGAAGCAATCGACGGACAAACTGGCCCAATTGGTCTTCATGCGTTTCAATACCCTGCTCCGCGTAGACCAACTCGCGAAAGCTGTGCCTATCTCGCGTGAAATTTCTCAGAACAGGCTTCCCCGTGAAATGCTGAGGTGCCGATTTTCTGATTTCGCGGATATGCGCCCGTCGGATGCGGCGCATCGTTACATCTTTGAAAACCATATCCGCAGAAAGACGACTATGGGCACCGTTCTCATGAGACGGGTATCCGAGTCGCAGGCTTGTTTTTTCGATTATGACTTTGTCGACCTCGTGACAAGCATTCCCGCTACTCTTCGCGCAAATCACGCAGTTTTTAAGTCTATGTACCTGCATTGTTTTCCGGAAGTGGCCATGATCCGATGGCAGGCCACATTGCTGCCTGCGGCAATATCTCCTCGAGTTGATTACTTCGGCAAAATTGCTCGAAGAGCTTTGGCGCAGCTGGAGCATACCACCGGATGGGAAGGGCCAACGAAAAGGCAAGCTGTGGCAAGGTTTTCAGAATGGCTCCGCAGCGAATACCGAACATGGATTGACGACTGCATCAACGGGCCACACCCAATTCCTGGTGAGATACTGGACCACAAATTCTGTCAGAAAGTGTGGAAGGAGCACCTTTCGGGCAAAGACCATACGCGACTGCTGGGCGTGATCGTGCCGATCATGGCTTTCTCTCATACATTGCAAGCGGCCCAAAGAAAACAGCTTCCCCGTCAGATCGAGCCAACAAAAGTATCGCAATCAGAAGGATTGTGAAGTGTCTGCCAAATGTGTGCATGGGGGAATGCAGCAAACGCGGGCTTCTTAATTCAGACAACGCATTCTTCCCAATGGATTGGGCTTGGATTGCGATTGCTGATGAGGGGAGGTAAGATTCTCCTCAAGTGTGGCGACGATGGCCATTCTATGCTTTCCTGACCATGAACTTAGGACATATCGCACCTGGCCGCGCATAACCCTGAGGTGAGACCGATGAGCACATGCACCTATCAAGGACACCACGTATTTCCCCTGGCCATACTGATGGCGGGCCTTCTTCTGGCGAACCATGCGTGGGGCGCGGACCTGCAGAAGACGCGAAGCAGCCTGTACGGTCCGGATATCGTGAGCGCGGTGCGGCGCAACGCGGACCGCTTCGAATGGGCCGGGGCCGAGCGGGAGCGGATTATGGCCAGCGCCCGGAAATGGCTCGATATGCCCGAGGACGAGTTGTGGGGACTGATGTTCGGCGCGACGATTCCCCGCTCATGGATGGTCTGGTCGGATGGCTACTGCCCGGCGTGCGACAACGGCGTGCCCATGTACACCTGGAAGATCAACGCACTCGAACACCCGTGGAAAGTCCAGTGCCCGCACTGCAGCGAGTTCTTCCCGAAGAACGATTTCGGGGCGTTCTATGCGTCCGGGTTGGATGCGCACGGGGTGTTCGACCCGGAACAAGCCGATCGATCGCTCCTGTTCAACACCGAGCATCCAGACCCGGAGCATCCCCTCCACGTGTTCGGCGTGGACGACGGCACGGGATACCGCGAAGACGATAAGCGCTGGATGTTCATTGGCACGTATTTGATCTACGGTCAGTGGAAACAAGGTATTGTGAACGGCATCAGCACCCTCGCGGCGGCCCATCTTCTGACCGGTGATCCGGAATGTGCGCGGAGAGCGGCTATTTTGATCGATCGCGTGGCCGATCTTTATCCCACATTCGACTTTGGCGAGCAAGGCGTGCTCTACGAACGCAAAGCCGACCGCGGCTATGTCTCGACCTGGCACGACGCATGCGAAGAGACGCGCGAGATCATCATGGCCTACGACATGATCTTCGAGGCGATCAAAGACGACTCCGAACTGGTCGCATTCCTCTCGAAAAAGGCGGAGAAGTACAGCCTGGACAACCCGAAGGCCAGTTTCGCAGACATTCAGCGCAACATCGAAACGCGTATCCTGCGCGACGCTATCGCCAACCGCCACAAAATCGCGACCAACTATCCCCGTACCGAGATCGCCCTGGCCATCACCTATGCCGTCCTTGGCATGCCCGAAAACGAGCAGGCGTTTTGGGAGATTGTCGACCCGATGCTGCAGCAGGCGACCTCGGTGGACGGCGTGACCGGCGAGAAAGGGTTGTCCGGCTACTCGAGCTTCACCATTTCGGCGTTGGGGCTGTTTTTGGGTGAGTTTACGAAATCGGACCCCGAATTCCTTTCGACCATGCTCGAACGACACCCCAATCTTCAGAAGACCTACAGGTTCTTCGCGGACACCCTGTGCCTGGGCCGCTACTACCCGCAGAGTGGCGACAGCGGCGCGTTTGCGCACCCGGTGGACCGTTATGTCGGTCTCAATTTCGCCCGCTATGGCGGCGAAAGCCCCGGCAGAACCTGGACCCTGATTCCCCCCTCGATGTTCACACTCTGCTGGCAGCTCTATGAAGAAACCGGCGACCCGGTCTACGCGCAGATCGCATACCGCGAGAACGAGTATGATCTCACGGACCTGCCCTACGATTTCTTCATCGATGACCCCGGCGCCGTGCGCGAAGGCATTCAGCAAGTGATCGAAGAACACGGCTCGGACCTGCTCCTTTCGAGCGTAAACATGGAGCAATGGCGTCTCGCGCTGATGCGGTCCGGCGAAGGGGAACACCGCCGCGTCTTGTGGCTCGATTACGACTCGGGCGGCGCCCATGGCCACGCCGACGCCATGAATCTCGGCCTCTTCGCGAAAGGCCTCGACCTGCTGCCCGAATTCGGCTATCCCCCTGTCCAGTTCGGCGGATGGGGCTCGCCCCGCGCACTGTGGTACACCATGAGCGCGGCACACAATACCGTGGTCGTCGACGGCGCGAATTCCATCCGGAATCAGGCCGGCCTGACCACATTATGGGCCGAGGGCGCGGCGTTCCGCGCCATGCGCATGTCGGGTCCCAACCTGATCGGCGGCGAACGCTACGAGCGGACGGCCATCATGATCGACGTATCGCCCGAAGACTTCTATGTGCTCGATGTCTTCCGTGTCGCGGGAGGCCAGGACCACGCCAAGTTCTTCCACAGCCACTTTGGCGAGGTCGAGCTGTCCGGATTGAATCTCGAACCTGCCGAAGATTACGGACACAACACGCAGATGCACAATTTCCGCATGGATTCCGCCGCCCAACCGGGCTGGTTTGCCGACTGGGCCGTCGAAGATCGTCTCGGTATTCTCGATGAGCCGCGGAACATTCACTTCCGCTATACCGGGTTGACCGAAGAGACGGCGGCAGGTCTCGCGGAGGGCTGGATCGCGTTCCAAGGATTCCAATCCAACGAAGAAACCTGGATTCCCCGCCTGATGATGCGCCGCCAGAATGAACCCGACTCAGCCACCCCGCTTCGCTCGACATTTGTGGGCATCCTCGAACCATATGAAGACGAGCGCTTTATCGCCTCGATTCAGCGTTTGCCCGTACATACCCCCGACGGAAATCGTGTCGGCGACACGCATGCCGCCGTCGTCATTGAACTCGCCGACGGCCGCCAGGATATCCTCGTCGTCCGCGACCCCGACGATGCCTCAGCGAATAGGGTGCACCTCGCCGCCAACACCGAAACCCGCACCGACGCCGAGATTGCCATGGTCCGCCTCGATGCGCAAGGCAACGTTGTGTACACCGCGCTTTGCGGCGGCGCCTCGCTCGAATCCGGAGAATACCTCCTCAACCTCGAAGGCATCGCCGAATTCCACGAAATGGGAACGCCGTAGAGCGCTCCCTTATTGCTTTGGGAAGCGTTATGTGGATCCTGCTGGCAATTGTCGCGTTTATTGTTGTTGTGCCCATCGTTGCGATCCCGGCGATGGTGTTTCTTTCGGTCAAGGGGATGGCGGGGGTCGAGCATTCCTTCCGGCCCGCGTCGGCGCAAGACTTCCCCGATGACTGCCGGGTAGCGGCGCAGACCGATCAGTGGGCCAGTCCGAAAGGGTTTCGCTATCTTGGCCAGTATTCGATGAGGATGCCCGATACGGTGTTCATTGCCGCGTGGCAATTGGGCGAATCTCCCACCTTCTTCTGCATGTACGGCGTGCAGCACAAATACGTTTACGATTATCTGAGTCTTCTGACCCCGGAACGCAGCCTTACCACATCCAGTTCCAGAGAGGGGTTTACGCTCCCTCGCCCACCCGGGCAGTATTGCCAGGCATTCGAAAACACCGATTTCGACACGATGTGGCATCGGCACCAGGAATCGCTGGGTTATCTCCAAACCGCGGGCGGCATCACACCCCAGCCCGTGAACACGAGTTTTGAGGAGGCTTTTACCGGCGCCATCGCGGAACAGCTTCGCTATGTACAAACCATACCGCTCTGGCCCATCAAGGGGCTCAAATGGTACTACGTGAACCGATCACGATTGAGCAATAAGACCATCCAAGAACAACACCGATCGGGTTTGATCCAGCTTCCCGCTGACCCGCATTGGCGCGAATAGGCCATCTCTCGAGCATGCGTGTGTGACAATGGGCGCCACTTAAAATACCGCCCCGGACTCGGGGTCGTGCGAAACATAGCGCCTGGCCGTGTGCGAGGCATCTTTAACTGCCGGGCATCCCACGAAGCGCGGGAGCAAGCACTAGGGTTGCCGTTAAATCGAGCCAAACCCGGGCGGGCACGCACAAGCGTTAAGACGATCATGAACTCATCCAGCTTGAGGTGCAACGGCGCGTGTATTCTTGAAGACAAGAACCGATCAAGCCAAGGCTCTCTTGAATCACGTGCCCGTTTCATGCCAGCAAACGCCGGGTATCATCCGAATCGCCGGATAAGCATCGGCAAGAGCGGCATCAGCACCGGGTGAGTCTGGGGCCCGAGTCATCGGGTGGTACTTTTCCAAGTACCGATGGAGACATGCGTGGCGCAGCCGAGGCTACACCACAGAACGGAACGCATTTTGGAGTGCGGCGGCTTGCCGCCGCTTTGGTTTTTGCCCTGCTCGCCAGGCGATGGGCGAAGGATAATCACACTTCGTTCAACGGATCGTGCGCTTAGAGAGAAGCGGTGGGAAACCACCGAACTCCAGAGATTCCCAAAGCTTCAGCCATTGTGGAAATCCGTCGTTCATACCCCGTCCACGGCCCAGCCTCGGCTACACCGTTTCGGGCACGACGTAGGGTTCACGGTACGGGCGCCGCATGAGGGTATCCGCGTTGGCGTCGGCATCGGCGACGATGGTCTCGGTCTGGGGGTCAATGGCGAGGCGGCGGCCGCCGAGGCGCACGCCGATGTTCCCCAGATGCACCATCACGGCGCTGAGATGACCGCTCTCGATATCGGCGCTGGGTTTCTCGCGGCTGCGCACGCATTCGATGAAGTTGTCGCGGTGGCCTTCGTTTTCCATACGGCCGGGCAGTTCGTCCATGATCTCGCCGTTCGAGGTGACGACCTGCCACCCGCCGCCGTGCCGCCCGAGATACATCAGACCGCGACTGCCATAGACCTCGATGCGGGTCGCGTTAAGCGGCCAATCGGGGAATCCATCGCCCATGCGGATATTGCCGGGTGTCTTCTGCATGTACCGCGTGTATTGGGTCAATTCAAAGGTGACAATGGCATTGTCGTATTCGTACGAGAGGACCTGCGTATCAGGCACCTCGCGATCGTCATCGAAGACCAGCTTTCCCCCGCTACAGTTCACTGCTTTCGGGTATGCGGGGTCGCCAATCAACAACCGGGCGATATCAAGCTGGTGGTAGCCGTCGTCGGCCAGGTCGCCGCCGGAATAGTCCCAGAACATCTTCCATCCCCTGTGAAAATGGGCCTCGTTGAAGGGCCGGCTAGGCGCGGGACCGAGATACAAGTCGTAATCGAGGCCGTCGGGCACCGGGCTGTCCTCGGGCACACGGAACGGGCCGCCGGGCAACACGTTGTACACCTTCACCAGGGATGCATCGCCGAGTTCGCCACTCTGAATATACTCGGCGGCCGCATACACGTACGATGCGCTGCGGTTCTGAC
>SLSB01000112.1 GCA_007130675.1 Candidatus Hydrogenedentota bacterium
GATGACAATTAAGAGCGCGGCCACCAGCAGGTCTTTGTATTCAAACAGCGGGTGCGAGACCGTCGGTTTCGGCCTGCCGTTGCCGCGTTGTTCCCACGCGGCAACCGTCTGTGATTCTTGCGTCATAGGCTAGTTCTCCCGCCCCAGTTTCTCTCCCAGACGGCTGAGCCATGGCGGCATTCTGCCTTCGTGTGCCGTGGCTTTCGCAAGGGCGCTTTCATAATACGTCTGCGCCAGGTCCGGTTCATCGAGACCCCAATAGGTCTCCGCCAGCGCAGCATCAAACTCGGCTGACGTATCAGCGGCGTCCAGAGAGGCTTGCTGAAGATCGTTCAACGCCTGCGTGTAATTGTCACTGCGTAGGTGTAACATTCCGCGGAGAGCAAGATAATCCGGCCGCCGTTCTTGTCTGATTGCCGTGTCAAGCGCCGCGAAGGCTTCCTCTTCGCGCCCGGGCTCACGGCTTAATGCCGACGCCTTCGCAAACAGGACATCCGCGTTCAGCGGGTCGTGCTGAAGGTAGCGGTTGCAGGCGGCCAGAATGCCTGCGCGCGCTCCCCGGCGGACCTGCAAATCGACCAGTACGCGCAATGCGGGCAGGAAGTTGTTGTCGATGGTTAAAGCGCGGGTTAAGGCGGTCGATGCCGCATCGATCTTGGCCGGTTCATTGGTGCCCAGATAGAACCGCGCCAGCGCCGCAAACGCTTCGGCATCGTTCTCGTGACTCTCGACATAGGTCTGCAGAATCTCTTCCGCCTCTTCAAGCCGGCCTTGCTGCGCGAGTGCGGAAGCCAGGCTGCGCACGATCGAAAACTCGCCGGGGTTGGCCGCATACTGTTTGCGCAGAATAGCTTCAGCCTCCGAAGTGTTCCCTCGCGCCAGCATAATCTGCCCACGCAAGGCATCAAGGACCCGCGTGCGCGTTTCGTCGTCGCCGATGCGCTGTGTCAGGGTATCGAGGATTCGCTCGGCTTCGCGGGGCTGATTTGTAGCGATGTACGTATTGATCAGTAACTCGAGAGCGGGCGGATTGCCCGGCCTGTCAGACAGCACGCGTTCAAGAAGATCGCGGGCCTCGAGATAACGCTGCATGCGGAAGAGGACATTGGCCCGCCAGATATCAATGGCTTCGGACTGCGGAGCGACAGCGGAGGCCTGTGTAGCAAACTCCAGGGCACGTGAAAGCGCCCCGCGCGCCGAGGCGACCGTTGCCATGCCCATAAGCGCGGCGATGCTCTCGTCATCCTGTTCGAGCGCGCTGCGGAAAGCGTTCTCCGCTCCGTCGTAATCCGGGGGAGCTGCGTAGAGGTTCATCATACCTTGTAGGGCCAGCAGCATGGGTTCGGTATCCTCGAGTTGCGCGTCCTCCCTGGCAAGAATCCGCCGGACCTCCTCGATTCTCCCGCGGTCGCCTTGCTCCATTAACCGCCACGCCACTTGGCCTTTGATGCGATTCAGGGCCTGCTCCGCCTCTTCGTGTCCTGTGACCATGGGTTGTGCTTCATCGATAAGCCGCAACGCATTCTCTTCTTCTCCGAGACGCAACTCGAGGAGAACCCTTTCAACCGCGAGGTCCGCTCTCTGCGGCTCGGCCGGAAAACGCTCCGCTCCCTCTGCAAGCGCACGCCGTGCAAGCTCAGGCTGCTCGCGCACCGAGAAGAAGCGCGACCATTGCCGCGCGTCCTCGAGGGTAGCGTTTTCGCCGACAATCGCCTGCTGAAAGAAGTCCCACGCCGCGCCGGTGTCGCCCTCGGCGAGAGCCAGGTTCGCATACGCGCGCGCAAGCTGCTCCGCGGGCACCTCCTGCAGCTCGGCCCGTTCGAGCGTTGCGCGCGCTTTGGCCGTATCTCCAGCGGCAACGTATGCGTCTGTAAGACCCCCATAGGCGCGCGCTTCGACGGGATTCCGCTCGATGGCCCGGTTGAACAAACCCTCGATCGTTTCCAACTGCGCGGGGACCGTCCCTTCGCGCAAAGCCGAGCCCAGCAATGCCAAGGCTGACGAGACAAGCGCCTCGGGCCGCGCGTCCTCGCTGACGAGCATGGTCTGGGCGGCTTGCAGGACTTGCTCGACATCGGGCTGGACTCCCATGGCCTCGGCGAGCAGACTGCGTGCGTTCTCATCGGCGGGGTTTTCGCGAAGGTAAATCTCGAGATGGCCGCGTGCTTCCCTGTTGTTTCCTTGTAAGAGTTGCGCTACCGCCAAAAAAAACCGCGCCGGCGCCATGCCGGGATTGCGCTCGATGGCCGCCGTCAGGCTGTCGGCTGCTGCATCCACGTCGCCCGTAATCAGCAACTCGCGGCCGCGCAAGTAGTTCAGCGGAACCTGGTGAGCCGGGTACAGTGTTTCATATGTGGCGATGACTTCGCGTGCTTCCTCGATCAGTTGTTCCTGGATAAGGCGCTCGGCAAGATTCACGAAGAGTTCGGGGTTGTCCGCGCGCACTTCGGGGTCCACATCGCGCAAAACAGCCAGAGAGGCTTCCCGGTCACCCGTCTCAGCATAGGCTTGGGCAAGCACCAGATATGTCCGTGCGTGGCTCGGGTCGCGCTCGAGCACCTCTTGGGCACGGGCGATAGCCGTGTCATAATCGGTATTGGCCAAAGCGTACCGCGCCTCGAGGATCAGCACATTCAGGTCGTCCTCCGAGAGTGCCTTGGCTCTTTCCAGTTCTTCGCCGGCGCGTTGCAGGTCGCGGTCTTCCAGGAAATACTCCCCGCGCACGACGTATGCCTCAGGTTCATCGGGGTGCATCGCGACGGCCTGCTCGAGGACGCTTTCCGCCTGTTGAATCAGGTTGGTCTCGCGGAAAAGCCGCGCCAGATTCAGAAAGACCGTCGGTTCGGCGACGCCTTGATCGATCAACTCACGATACGCCGCGATCGCGTCATTGCGGTTCCCGAGCCGGTCCAGGGCGAATGCTTGGTCGTGCATGAGCTCGGTGTTTTCGGGATCTCGAACAAGCATCCTTCCCGCCATGTAGTGGACCTCATGCCACGCACCCAATCTCTTTTGCAGTTCAAATAATTCCCGCTCGATATCCTCGCGCGATGGATCATGATGCAGGATTTGCCGGTATGCCGTCGATGCCTGGGAAAGCTGATTTCTGCGGTTGCCCCCTTGGCGGAGACTGGCATGCGCGTAGCGTTCGAGGACTTCGATGTCGTCGCGCTCCCGGCCGAGATAAAACGCATAACGGCGCAGGGCCATATCCCAGTCGCCTTCTTCGAACGCGGCATGACCTTCTGCAAGCCATTGGCGCGTTTGGTGCTGCCTGTAAAGTAGGAATCCGCCACCCGCAGCGAGCATCAATACAAATAAGCTACCCGCGGCGATGCCGAGGGCAATCCATACCTTTCGCGACACGGTCTTTACCTCCTCAGGCCAGTGCGGTGCAAGGCATCACGAGTTTCCGCCTGTTTCGGGCCGCTTTCTCATGCGCCTTGCGAATTCCTTCAATAATAGTATGAAAAAATAGCTGTCATACACAAGGTAGCGCCGCCATAAGCGTCGCGGCTCATGGGCAAGACGCCACACCCACTCGCACCCCAGCCTTTGGATCCAGGGTGGCGCGCGACGCACTCGTCCTGCGACAAAATCCAGCCCGGCTCCAATTGCCAACACTGCGGGCACCTCCGTCAATGCGGCATTCTGCAGAAGCCAGATTTCCTGCTTCGGCGAACCAAAGGCTACAAAACAGATGTCCGCTTTGCTCTCGCAGACGCGGCGCACGGCCTCGAGGTTGTGCGTCTCACTCTGCTCGAACCCATAAGGAGGGCTGAAACACCCTGCAACCTGCAGGTCAGGGTGCGTTTCGCGCAGTTTCGCGGCGGCTTCTTCGGCCACGCCTTCGGCGGCACCAAGAAAGAACACCCGGTAGCCCTTTTCCGCCGCATAAGCCGTCAAGCGCGGCACCAGGTCAGAGCCGCTGAGTTTTTCCCGCAAGGGTTGGCCCAGAAGCCTCGCGGACCATATCAACGGAACACCGTCAGGCAAACGCAGTGCCGCCTGCGCATAGGCTTGTTGAAACTCGGTGTCGTGGCGCAACCGGCACACATGATCTACATTCGGGGTGACTACATACGCAGGCGTCTTGAGCGCGATTTGCGCATCGAGCCAGCGGCACAGCCCGTCGAACGTCAGGTTCGAGAACCGCACTCCGAACAGCGTGGTCTCTTCCACCCACGAAGCGCCTTCAGCGTCTGGGTGCTCGCTGGCATCCCGATCGATCGCTCTTTCCGCCGCCATCATGTCTCCCGTGCTCCGATGGGCCGCGCCGGGGCGCCCGCAACGATGCTGTTCGGGTCGACGTCGCGTGTTACCACGCTGTTCGCGCCGATAACCGCCCCGCTGCCGACCGTCACGCCTTTCAATACGCACGCGCCCCGGGCGATCCAGGCGTCTTGCCCGATCGTGACCGCCGCCGCTTCATGCGGTTGATGTCGTATGGGCGTTCCCAGCTTGATGCCATGATTCGCATCGCGAATCGTGGCATATTCGCCCATCATTACGTAATCGCCGATTACGATGTTCTCGTACGCAACAATGGTGGCTCCACTATTAATAACGCAATTTTCGCCGATTTCGATCCGGCCGCCCTCGCCCGTCTCGAAATACACGTACTTTCCTAAACGAGTCCCTCGGCCGATGCTGACCGCACCCGAGCCTTCCACTCGCACAGCGCCGAAAAACTGCACGCCAGGCGCTATGGGGCCCCGCATTTGAGACCGTGCCCAAACTTCATAACAAAACATCGCCACACGGCGGGCGAGCGGCCTGAAAACACGCAACAGCCCGGCCAGCGCCGCGGCCAGGCCCGATCGAAACCTGATCAGAACGGGGGGCAGCTTCATGGAAACACTCGAGGCGGTTTCACGTCAGCCATCCCCGCCCGGCCCGCGAACGTCGTCATCGTCCTCATCTACAAGCACAATGGTTGCGTCCGGCTCCTCTTCCGTGTACTCCAAGTGCATGCCGGCCGCGTCCGTGTTGTTTGCCCTGCCTTCGGCCAGGTAGTCATAGTACTGATGAAGGTTTCTGCGCAGATACCCACCGCGGGTCGCCTTCACCTTGTTCAGCACCATGCCAATCACGTTTGCCCCGATCTCCCGCAAATCGCCCAAGCACCGTTGGACCATGCCTGTCGTGGAGGCGCCCACCCCCACCACGACCACCACGCCGTCCACCACGGGGGCCAACAGCTTCGCATCCGCCATCAGCAATGCCGGAGGGGTGTCGATAATCACATGATCAAAAGCCTGCTCAGCCTGTTCGAAAAACGCCACCAAATCGCGTGATGCCAGCTTGCCAATCACCACTTCGCGGTTCTTGCCCGGGCCAATCACATAGAGATTGGCATATTCGGTCTGCCGCACCACCTCATTGGGTTCCCGGTCGCCAAACAGCACGTCACCCAGACCCGCATCCGGTTCCATGCCGAATGTCCTTTCGACTTTTGGATTACGGGCGTTGATGTCAGCCAGAAGAACGCGCCGGCCGGCCTGCGCAAGCGCCGTGGCGAGATTGCATGCAAGAGACGTCTTGCCATCGCCTCGGCCCGGGCTTACCACCAGACAGGTATTCAGTTCCGCCGAGCCCTCCGGCGGATAGATGATCCGCGTCAAAATCCGGCGGAATTGATCCGCTGACGTGGAATCCGGCTGCTCGGCAGTCAGCAACAAGCTTCCGTTCGACTTCCCTTCCGCGCGCTCGAGGCTGACATGAGGAACGGTGGCCAACACCGGAAGCCCCGTCAAGAGCGCCACATCCTGCGCACTGCGCACTTGTTTGTCGGAGAGTTCTCGCCATAACCCCACAGCCACGGCCGCGCAGGCTGAAACCATAAAGGCCAACGCCATGAATTGCTTCCGGCGCCCATAATCCACACGTGCAGGAGGAAACAAATTCGACGACAACGAGATGCGCCCGGGAGCCTTGCTCTCGACATCGATGCTGTAAATGATGGACTCGATGCGCTTAATCTTGTCGACCAAGTCCGTTTCTTCCGCCTGGAGCGCGTCGATGCCCGCCTGTTGCCCTGCTGCCCTCACGGCCAAACCGGTCTGCTCCTCAATCCGCCGTTGGAACTTCTCGATCTGTGTATCGGCCTCTTCCAAGGCTCGCTCGGCAACGATGAGTTCCTGATTCACCCGCGCCTCGGCCGATTCCAGCAGTCGCGTCCGCGCCTCCGTCCGGGCCTGTTCAAGCCGGGCCTCGAGAGATCCCCGTCTATTGCGCAAGGCTCTCAGCGGCGGTGCGTCCGAGGTGTATTTCTCCTCGAGAACCGCGATCTCGCTCCTGGTGCGGGCCAATTCCTGTTGTACAATGCTCACCTCGGTATCGTTGCGCGCGTCGTTCTCGATGTTCAGGTCGAAAATCGGTTGTCGGGGGTCTTCCCGCAGCTGCTGTTTATAGGCTTGAATATTGGCGGCGGTGTCTTTCAATGTCTCGATACGGTTCTCTGCCTCGATTCGAGCCCTTTCGGCCGCGCTGAGATTCGCCCGGTCGGCTTCAGTCTCCGTGGGTCCGAGAACAGATAGCGTACCGGGCGCAACACCCAGCCGTTCTTTCATAGTGCGGATGCGCCCACGCAGGATATCGAGCTCTCTTTGAAGCTGCTCGCGTTCGTCCACAAGCGTCGCGCGCCGGGCGGTCGTGTCGCTGACGGCAGCAGTCACCGCAATCGTCATATAATTCTTTACCGTGGCCTCGAGCACCCGTTCGGCCAAGAGTTTGTTGGGCGCGGTGCTGACGACTTGGACATTCTCGCTGCCGGTGAGCACACGCGCCTGAACAAGATCCTGCAGATAGAGCAGCGGATTGTCGGCCTGCCGGATATCCTCGAGCCCTCGAATCTCGGGCTCATCCAGTACACGCTGCATTACCGTCGGTTGAGTGATCTCGAAGGCTTGCGTCCGCACCCAGCGGTCATAGTTAACACCCCGCGCTTGATGGCCATCGTCGCCGAGCACGGTCACCGGATTGGCCGCAAAACGGATGGTCTTGCTTGCTGTGTACTGTTCCGGGACAAGAAAGAATGCTGCCGTGAGAGAAGGCACAGCAAGCACCAGGAACACGGCAACCATCAGGGGAGCGCGGAGGCGAATCAAACGCATCAGGTTCAGCGTCCGCTCTCCTTGAGCAGCGCCCGTTGAAGGATGAACGGGCAGACTCAGTTCAGTCGAGAACTCAGTACTCATCTCGGCTCCTAAGGTGTTGGGAGCGATGTGGCCAACGCACCAAAACTGCGCACGCTGTCCAGAATCGTCAACAATTCAGCCGTGGTAGCGTCTCCCCTTGTTCGTATCGTACGATACCGGCGGTCCGTGTAGTACGTATCGTAAGCTTGGCGGTACAACCCCATCACGGGCGAAATCGACCCGACGAAGCGTCCCACAAACTGCTGGACCCGAACCAGGGGCAACACAGGGATATAGACAATATCCCCAGGCTTCATTTCGATGTCCTGACCGGTTCTGAGAATGGCGCGCACGTCCACCAGAAACACGCGGTTAACATCTTTTTCAATCTCACGAATCAACACAACCTGCCGCATACGCCCGGAGGTTTCGCTGAAGCCGCGGGCACGTGTCAGAAGCTGCAGCATGGTCGTGCCTTCCATCAACTGATAGACATCGGGCGAACCCACTTCACCCATCACATAGACCAGATTGACGCCCTCGGGCACATACACGATGTCTCCCGGAAGCACCAGCGTATCGGCCGGACTGAGTGCCGGTTCACGATACTGGCTCAGATCGCACTCGATCACGTCGCGGCCGCCTCCGTGACGGCGGATGATCAAGGCCTGCGTGAGAGCCCCGCGCGACCCCACGAACGAGTCTCCCGCGCGCTGGTGGACACGCGGCCCGCCCGCCTGATTGATGGCATCAAGCACCGAAATAGGCCTGGTATAAGGAAACTCTTGTGGATTCGCCACGTCGCCCATCACATGGTACGATTTACTCCCCGTCGCAACTATCGCAAGAGAAACCTGCGGGTCACGGAACACCTCCGAATACGCCTCGCGCACCGCCTCCGTCGCCTGCTCGCGCGTCAAATCCCGAACCATCAGATCCGGCACCATCGGCAGCGAGATATGTCCGTCGTACCGGACCACGACATTCTGGTTCAGCGCAGGGTCGTCAAAAGACAGAAACTGCAGCTGGTCGCCCGCCTCGATCAGGTACGAAAGTTCATCGAAATCCGCAAGGGTGAGTGCGGGCGTACCGTCCACCCCGGTCGCGACTGCGGGCACTTCCTCGGCTTCGGGTTCGCCCATGAGTTCGGCGGTGCCGATGTCCATGCTCTCGCGAATCACGCGGCTTCCTGCACTATCGGGGTCGGCAGGGCGGATGATCGGCTTCGAGCGGCCCGCGCACCCCAACAGCAACGCACTCAGACACGCCACACACGACAACGTCACTATCCAGTACCGCATCGTCCTTCCTTCCCCTCTCTTGACCAGCATGAGGTCACCTCTTTCCTCCCACTCAGGACAGGAGCCGCTACTTCCCTTGTCTTCCGCCTTTCCCAATACCGTATGCATCCATACGCCGCAACAGGGAACTATAGCTGATATTCAAAAGTTTCGCCGCTTTGCGCCTGTTCCACAGCGTCTGGCGCAACGCTTCTTCGATCAGAGACCGCTCAGTCGCCTCCACGGCTTTGCGAACCGCCTCTTTCAGCGGAACAAACTCCGTGACCTTCGGGACGGTCTCTGGGGTGGTCTCGGCATCCGTGTCGACATGTACTGCCGATTCCGAAGAAGAGGCCACGACCCGGCCCATGCGCGCGGGTGGACCATCCATCTCGGCATTCGCACCGTCTTGCTCGAACAGCGTATCCGGGTTGTCGGTCGCCACAAACTTGCGAATCCGCGCCGCCAACTCACGCACGTTGCCCGGCCAGGGAAGCTCCTGAATCCTGGCAAGAAGAGCCGGGGCTAAGGGCTCGTAGGGGCGCCCCTGCTTGGTGCTGAAATGGTAATTAAAATGTTCGGCCAATTGGGGAATGTCTTCCGGACGTTCCCTCAATGCAGGCATGCGCACATGAACCTCACTCAAACGATAGTAGATGTCCTCGCGCATCTTGCCTTGCTGAACCGCTTCCTCCAGTTCGACGTTTGTCGCCGCAACAATCCGCACATCCGTCTCGATAGGCGTCACACCACCTATCCGGATAAACGGCTCACCATCAAGCACCTGAAGCAGTTTAGCCTGTATATTGTACGAGATTTCCGTAATTTCGTCAAGAAATATCGTCCCGTTGTGGGCCAACTCGAACCGGCCGGGTTTCGAAGTCCGTGCGCCCGTAAAAGCCCCGCGCTCATAACCAAACAATTCGCTTTCGAGAATGCTTTCCGGAATTGCAGGACAATTCACCTTGATGAAATGTTTCCCCATCCGTGGTGAGCGATTGTGCAGAAGCCGGGCCGCGATATCTTTGCCAGTACCACTTTCACCAGTGATCAGCACCGTCAGACTCGAGCCGGCCAGGCGTGTGATGAAGTCACGGGCCTCTTGCATCGCCTTGCTCTCGCCGACAAGATTCTCGTGGAGAGGCACTCGCACCGGTTCCGATTGTGTTTCCACGTCGCGAAATGAAGTATGCACGTAAGTCCGCCCCAAGGTCGTTGAAGCAACTAAACCAGCCTTTCCAGCAGCCATCTTGGCTGGTCAATCGCCATGCAGCCCATTAACTATTTACAATATTATTCATCATAGACCATGCTTTTGGCAAGTCTGAATTATTCAAACCTGAACAAAAACGCCTTAAACCCTTTTGCTGTAAAGATTTAAAAATTGGCGCGCGGAAGGCCCTATTCCTGAAGATGCCTGGTCCCGATGCATCTGAGGCGTTATGCAGACCGGCGATAGTTGTGCAAGAATGCTCAAGAAGTGTAGGTGCGCCAAACGTCACCACGACGGAGCTGGCTATAGACAGGGTCAAAAGCATGTGACCGCAGGCTGCCTGCGGCATCCTGGAATCGCAGTCCATATTATGCAAGAACCTTTGCCTGAATCTCGGATGCCGCCCTTTGAAAGCGGTGAAATACTCGGGCCATGGCAATCTCGACACATGGTGGATGGACTAATCAAGCACCACTGACAGATAGTCGGTTATTCGACGAAAGCAGCCACGGGAGTTCTGTCTCTTGGGATGCCATAACCCTGAGGCGTGACCAGCCTGAGCGCCGCCGGAGTGCCCGGCTCGATGTCTTCGCTCTCCGGCCTTTCCATTTCGCCGTCGGACGCTGTCGGGAGGGTGTTGGCTGCACGCCCCTTTGCTTTGAGCAAAAATCCTGATGGGTATGATTGCATACCGCTGGCGGTAACGCTATTATGAGCATTCATAGTGGCGGTTGCGCCGGGGAGCCAGGATTCCGGGGACACGCAAGATGCTTCCGGGCTGGCAGCGCAGCCTGCGCATGTGCGCCGGGGTATGGCGAGTGCCAGAGACACTTCGAGGAAAGGTGAGATTATGCAATTGGAATCCCTATTCGACCTCGTAGCCAAGCAGAATGCGTCGGACTTGTTAATTAGTGCGGGAGCGCCGCCGATGTTGCGGGTAAACGGCCGCCTGTATCGCACGCGAAACGATGCCCTTACGCCCGAGGAATGCAAAAAACTCGTGTATGGGGCCCTGGCGGCAGACCAGAAGAAGCGGTTCGAGGAGGACAAAGAACTCGACTTCTCGCTGGCGGTCGGCCGAAAACACCGGTTCCGCGTCAACGTTTATTATCAGAAGCAGGCCGTCACCGCGGCCTTTCGGCCTATTCCCGAGAAGATCCCCTCGCTCGACAAATTGGGGCTGCCCGACGTGGTCGAGACGCTGGCCCAGCGCAAACAGGGCCTCATTCTTGTGACCGGCCCCACCGGGCATGGAAAAACAACCACCCAAGCCTCCATCATCGACCTCATCAACAAGACACGCGAATGCCACATCATCACGGTCGAGGACCCCATCGAGTTTGTGCATCAGCACAAGAAAAGCATCGTGGACCAGCGCGAAGTCGGCAGCGACACCAACGGATTCAACGAAGCCCTCAAATATGTGCTCCGCCAGGATCCCGACGTTATCCTCATTGGCGAGATGCGCGACCTCGAGACTATTCAAGCGGCGTTGCGGGCCGCGGAAACCGGGCACTTGGTGCTGGCGACGCTTCACACCAACGACGCCATTCAAACGGTAGACCGCGTCATCGACGTGTTTCCCGGCGCGCAGCAGCAGCAAATCCGCTTCATGCTCTCCATGACCATGCTTGCGGTGGTCTCGCAGAGGCTTATTGCCCGCGCAGACGGAGACGGACGCGTCCTGGCTGCAGAGGTGCTATTGAACAATACGGCGGTGGCCAATCTGATCCGCGAGGGCAAGACCCATCAGGTCTACAGCATCATGGAGACCAACTACAAAGAAGGCATGAGCACCATGGACCGGTCAGTGAAAGGATTGTACATGGAAGGCGCCATTTCCTATGACGACGCTTGTGCCCACGTGTTGAACACAAAGGCCATTATGGATGTAAGTGGTTGACCTGCATGGCTTTGAGCGCTTTCTCAATCAGGCCGGCGTTTGGAGCGTTTGTGAACACGCACAGCGCTGTGTATAATACAGCCTGCGTTTGGTAAAAGTTTCGAGGAACCTTTTCACAGGGATAGGCATAGATAGAGATGTTGGACAACCGACGCACGGAAGGAAGAGACGGCACGATGGCTGAAGCCCTCGATAGTTCGCAGCATGCCCATGCGCGTCAAGGACTGAAGGTTATCGGGCGTGAAGGCGCACCCCTTGCAGAGCGGTCAGATGAAAACCTGATGCTCAGCCATGGCGAGGGGTCCGACGCAGCGTTCGCCGAATTGCTTAGACGCCATCAGCGCGGAATCATGAATTACATCTTCCGCATGGTGCAAAACCGGCAGATTGCCGAGGAGTTGACCCAAGAAGTGTTCTTGGCACTGGTGAAAAACGCCGAACGCTATCAGCCAACAGCCAAATTCACCACATACCTCTACACCATCGCGTCAAACATCGTGTCCAAGGAGTGGCTGCGGCGCAAACGCCGCCCGAAGTTCTTCACGATGTCCACCCTCTTCAACCGCAATAAAGATGAAGAGTTTAATGCACTCGAGCATTTCGAAGACGAAAAAGCCGACGTAATGACTTCTTTCCAGCGGGGCGAGGTGTCCGAGGCGGTCAACGAGGCCTTACGGCATCTGCCCGAACATCAGCGCGAAGTATTTGTGTTGCGCCGTTTCCAGGACCTCTCGTATGAAGAGATTTCCGAAGTCACTGGCGTGCCGGTTGGAACGGCCAAGTCCCGCGTGGTGCGCGCGGAACGGGCCTTGAGACCGCTCTTGTCGAAGTTCAGGGAGTACTTGTAAGAGAGGCAGATCCCAAGTAGGCGGACAATATGTTTGGGCATCCAACAAAATATGAACTGACGGAATACGCAGAGGCTCTCGCCGACGGTAAGCCCATGCCCGCGCGTATCGCCGGGCATGTCACATCCTGCGCGTCGTGCAAAGCCGAAGCCGAAGCGCTGCGCGAGTCGTTCACATTTCTGGCCAGTGCCCCGATGCTCGAGTGCGCGCCCGGTTCCGCGGAACAGATTCTTATGGCGGCGTCCCGCGTTCGCCAGACCCAGCGGGCCAAAGGGCGTTTCTTCCGCCGGGCGTTTGTGGTCGCAAAGGGGTTGGCCTGTGCGGCGGGCATTGTGCTCGTGGCCGCTTGGGTGTTTACAACCTCCCTCGACGAGCCCGCGCCGCCCATTCCGGCGGCGTCCCCCCCGGCCCCCAGCCGCATCGCGGCCCAGCCGGGACCCTCTGCCGAAGAACTCCAGCGTAAGGCGTCTGAAATTGAAAGCCTCGCCTCGGCGGTCAACGCACAGTCCGCTGCGCCGGTGAGCCCGTGGGAACGCCAGCATCGCCAGATGGTCATGGCGCTTCAAGCCGACCGGACCGCGGCGTTTGCTGCGCTGCAACGCAATCCCGGCTGCGATCGGGCAAGCCGCCTGGTTACGGCCAATTTGGAGCGCGAGGCGCAAGTATTGAGGACGCTCTACGTAGAACAGGGTCGTTAGCGCGGCCGAAAATGATGCACATATCACGTTCGAAAAAGGTCAAGATTCTTCTCTTGGCCGTTTTTTTTGCTTACGGGCAAACGGCTGCGGGCGAAGAAGACCTGGTAGGCCGTGTAGGCCATGTCTTCGAGTCCATCGCGGGCTCACTCCAGCTCATGGGCAAGCGCAGCGAAGACCTCGTGAAGCCCCCGTTTGGCCCGTGGCGCGATTTCCACACCGGTCCCATGCCGGGCGCCGCGTCCTACCCGTATGAAGAGCTTTTTCCTGTACGGCCATCTTCCATTATCCTTATCGACAATGAATTTGGCGAGATCCGCGTCAATACCTGGGCCGAGCAAGTGGTGCAAGTCAATGCCGAAATCTCGGTGGGCGCTGAAACCGCCGAACTTGCCCACCAGATCGCCCGCTCGATCGATATCAGTGTGACGCCCCGCGAGAGCGGTCTGGGCATTCGGACACTCCTCCCGGATACCCGTGAGATGGGCCGCACCCGCATCGAGGTCAACTATGTCCTGACCATTCCGCGCGATGCCAGCTTGGTCTGCCGCAATCATTTCGGCGATACCCTCATACAGCGGGTAGGGGGAACTGTGTCGGTCGATTCGGCCTATGGCGTGGTCGAGTTGCGCAACATCGGCGGCGAGGTTAACGTGCGGGCGCGCGGGGAAGCGCTTCAAGCGCACGGCCTCGCAAAAGGCGGCACGTTCGAGCTCGTGGGAAGCCAGGCCGAGTTCAGCGGGGTCTCGGGCACGCTGCGGGTCGCGAATTTCATGGGCTCGGTCGTTTTGCGAAAACTCGGGCCCGAGGCCAACGTCGACATCACAAACGCAAACGGCCCAATCCACATGCATGTGTCCGAATTTGATGCCCCGGACCTTCACTGCGAAGTGCTTTTCGGGAGACTCCGCTCGCACATTCCCCTCGAACACAATGCCGTTGGAGACTTGGTGTACGGTCGCAACCACAACGTCGAGTCCAGCCGCCAGGTTGCCCTGCGCACCTCGTTCGACGAAATACTCATCATCCAGGAAGGGCGCACAGAGTTTCCCAGTCCCTCGGCCGACAATGCAAAGCTGTTCGAAAGCATTGTCGAGAAGGCTGCCGGGTATACCCCCGGCGCCGAAATCGTGATCGATGCCGTTGCCGGGAATGTGCGCGTGGAAGGCACCGATGAACAAGAAGTGCGGGTCATGGCGAGAAAGCATGTGCTCATGCAAACCACTGAAAACGCCCCTGCCGCACTCGAGGCATTGAACCTGGGAATCGAAACGCGCGAGGATCGGATACACATACGCACCGCCGTGCGCGATGACATGAGCGCGCTCGGATGCTCGTATTACCGCATCGACCTGCTGGTGCGCGCACCCCGTAAGGCGGCTCTCGCCCTTCGCGCCCAGAACGGGGACACCATCGTGCGCGAAATGGATGCGCCGGTCAATGTGCTCCAGGCTCAGGGCCGGGTTGTCGCGGAGAACTGTATGGGAACCGTCGAGATCACCAATCAAAGCGGCGACGTCCAGGCGCTCGATTGCTCGGGCCCGGTCATCATTTCGGCCACTAAAGGCACGGTGACGACGCGATCGGTCGCCGGCCACCAGCAGATCACTTGCACGGAAGGCAGAACAGTCGCCGATGCGCCCCTGGGCCCCCTGACCATCCGCCAGCACGGCGGCGACGTACGCATTATTGCCTTGGGAGAGGGCATTCAGGGAGATTACGACATCACCACCGAACGCGGTGACATCAGCATCGTCGTGGCCCAGAGCTCCGATGCATCGTTCTATGTCGAGGCCGGTGGGGGAGAGGTCCATTGTAGTGCATTCCCGTTGCAGGGCAGCATTGAAGCCGGTATGCGCAAGTTTGGGGGACGCCTGAATCGAGGCACGTACACCGTCAAGCTCCAAACCACCGAAGGCAGCATCAGCATCGACTGACAGGGCCGTGCTGGCCTGCGGAAATCCGATTTAACTGGCAGCTTATTGCCTCGTGCCACAGGCATAGCCCAAGCCGTGGCCCGGGCGGGCACTTTCGCCGGGCCGGTTGACAGGGTACGGCGCGAGGGCTAGAATCCTATCAAGTACGCATGATGCGCGGAATAGGGGCAATGAAACGGTTTAGTTTTAATACATTTTTAGCTGGCGACGGAAATCGCGTGGCACTCGACGTTTGCAGGCGTATCGCCGACCTCGAGCCTGTCGCGCCGATGCCCGTCTTGCTGCTGGGCGAGGAAGGCTGTGGAAAAACCCACCTGCTGTACTCGATCTGGAAGCGCGTAAAGGCGACGTCGCCCCGCACCTCGCTCGCGGTGGTTACCGCGCGCGAATTCCGGCGGGAAATCCGCGATTTGATCGGCGAACCCGCGCCCGTCGAGAAAGCTGAATCGGCCATCCTGCTGATCGACCAGCTCGAACAGTTCGAAACCATGCTTGACGAGCTGGAGGCCGTCGTCCGAATATTTCTGGACAACAATCACGCCGTGATGCTGGCCAGCAACGTGCACCCCCGGCGGCTCAACGCCCTGCCCCAAGGGTTGAAAGACATGGTCGCCGAGGGCCAGACGGTACAGATGCGGTTGCTCGACGGCGAAACCCAGCTCGAGGTGCTGCGGCGCGAGATACGCTCCGAGAGTCAAGCGGTACTCGAAAAGCAGCGCAGCGAGATCGACCGGTTGCGCGCGCTCCTCGAGCGGGTGAGCCCGGGCCCCGGCAGTGACCAACCGGACAGTGTGCGCGAAGCGCTCGATGCCGAACGAGTGCGCGCCGCGGATTTGACGAAGCAACTCGAGACGGCCACCGCCTTCGCCCATAGCCTCGAAGAAGAGACCGCTATGTTGAAACGCCGTCTGGAATCCAATGCGCAGGATGACGGCACCGCCGCGGAAACGCTCGCCCGCCTCGAGAGCGAAGCCGCGCAAGCGCGCGAAGAACTCGCCGCGGCACGAAACGAAGCCGAAACCCTCCGCCGCGAACTCGAGAGCCGCAGCGACGGAGAGGAAGAAATCGAGCAATTGCGTGCGGCGCTCGAGACGGCGCAGGCACAAAAGGAGAGCGCACTGGCTCAGGCGGCCGCCGAGCATGAGGCCACGCGCCGGCAATTCGAAGAGGAAACGGCGCGGCTCGGACAAGAGCTGGAAGCGGCGCGGCAAGAATGCGCGCAAGCGCGCCACGAAGCCAATATGCTGCTCGAACGCGCCGAGAAGTTGGTGTCGCAAATTGAAAACAATCAGACTCGCTTCCGCGAGACCGAGCAGGAACAACGGCGGCAAATCGAGGAACTCGAGGCGCTCTTGGCAGCGGGTGTGCCCTCACAAGAGCAAGGCGACCAAATCGCCGCTCTGCAGGAGCAACTGGCCGAGGCCGTGAAGCGCGAAGAAGACGCCCGCGAGGCGTTCGACCGCGAGCGCCGCGAGTTGGCCGAACGCTTGGCCCGCAACGAGGAACACATCGAGCAGGAATTGTCCGCTGCCCGAAATCAGGCCGAAGAAGCCCAGCGCGCCCTCGAGGAGGTATCGGCACAACGCGACCAGCTTCACCAATCGCTCGAATCGGCCAACGCGCAGCGCGAGGAATTGCGCGGCGCACTTGCGGGCGTCCATCGCGAGCGCGAGGACCTGCAAGACGCCATCACCCAGGTGCACCGCGAACTCGATGAGGCTCGGGCCGCTCTGGACGATACCCACCGTCAGCGCGAGGAATTGGAACGTGCGCTGCAGGAAACCCACACTGAATTGGATAGCCTGCGCGAATCCTGTGAACAGGCTGGTCGTGCGCGCGACGAGGCGCAAGCCGCTCTCGAGGAGAGCAGAAACCGCCTCGAAGAAACCGAGTCGCAGGCCCTGCGTGCGGAACAGCGCCTGGCCGAGCAATCCGCCGAGATGGATTCACTCCGTCACGATGCCGCCGCTCAGGTGGCTCAGGCCAACGCGCAGGCCGGTGAACTCGAGGGGCAGCTCGCCCAGTTGCAGACGCGTCTGGACAAAGCGATTGAAACCGGCAGCGAGATGGCGCGCCAATTACAAGAGACGCGCACGGAACTGCTCGGTTCGGCAGACGCTGTCGACAGTGCCTGCCAGAGGCTCGCGGCCCTTGGCGTTGAAGAAGTTGATGAACCGGCCGATGCCTCATGGGTGACGCACCCCGGCGACGTCGACCAGGCGGACCATACTCCGAACGACAGCGTGCAGCAAAACCCCGAAACCGAACCGGCCGCCCAGGAGCCCCAAGATACCCCGCCGCCGGATAACGACGATGACGATGCCGCATTTGATCAGGACCGCATGGTGTTGCCTCCGGCCCCCGATGAGGAAGACATTGAAGACGACGCCAACCCTGTCGCTGACACCGGCGAATCACACGGAACATGGGACCCCCCGAAGCCGCCCGGCGCATTGGATCTGCCCGAAACCCCGCTCGGCCCCCTCGAAGACCTTTCCCCTCTGGAAGACGACCGCGAATAACCGCGGCATGCACCGTTTCGGAAGATGACTGCTTCCCCTCAATGGTTGACGCGTTGGGCATCTTTGGATCGTGCCACCCATGCCTCGGGTGCTTCTCGACAGAATGCCGCCCGATGACCAAGGCGCTGGAGTCACTCGCCGCGTACGGCGCTCTTGCCGATGCCTATCCCGCGATATGGCCGGATGCCGCGACTTTCTCTCAGTCAGGAAATCGGGTACACTGGGACTTCCGCACAGTCAGAACACGGGTTGGAAAAGGGGTATATGCATGTATCGCTATGTCTTGATTGGTATGGTGGGGGCTTGTGCTTTTTCCGGAGCGGTCCTGGCCAGCGAGCAACCTGTTCCGCTGATCAACCCCCGGTTCGAAGACGGTCTCATCGGCTGGGAGACTGCCGTCATTGCGCAACCCACGCAGGTGGGTATAGGCGAAGGCCCCTACGCGTCATGCCTCTACGTGCTGGGCGAAGAGGGCAGCCGCGCAAAGATTGTGCAGCGCATATCGGTGAAGCCCGACCGGTGGTACCGCGCCACATTCCGCTACCGCGCGGTCCCCAACGGCCCCGGGGGCGGTTATTTGGGACAGTTCCGCGGCGTCCTGACGGATCGGAGGGGCAAGTTCATCGACTATCCGTGCACTATTCCTCTTCTTGATACCTTTGGTGAGTGGGAGACCGCCAGCGCCGTCTTCAAGGCGCCGTTGTCTACTGGCAAATTCGGATTTGAGTTCAACGCCTCGGGGGCCTGCGATGTGCGCATTGACGACGTTGCGCTTACGGAAACCGCTCCCCCTGCCCCCGCCCCCAACACTTGGGCCTCGTATATCACCGAACGCCCCGAGCCGCAATGGTTTTCGTCGTGGGAATACCTGAATCAGGCCAGCCACTTCCGCCAGATGGGCTTGAAATACGGGTGGCGGTACGTCTACCGCGAGCAGTTTGAGGGCCTTCACGAAAGCCGCACCACTCCGCTCTGGCGCGGCCGCGACGCGTACCGCCTCTACGGCGAGCTGGGCATACCCGCATGCGTATATCTGCATTACCCCGCTCTGGACATCTACCAGGCGTATTACGACTCGAAACCGCCCGATGACATTCCCCGCATGATCGATCCCGCGTGGCACGATGCCTATGTGAAGGCCTGCGAGGAGGCGTGCCGCGAGTATGGCGAAACCCCGGGAATTGCCTATTTCTTCGTCGTTGACGAACCGTTTAAGCAATACCGCAACGCTATCATCCCCGAGTCCGAGCGCGAGTCGCCGTTTTGGGATGCGCTCGATGCCGAGGTGCGCGAGCGGTTTGGCGGCGGCGACCATGGTCTTCCTGAAGACCAGAACGACCCTGACCCCTACCGCTGGATTGCCTATTTGTCGTGGGCAGCCGAGGACCTCGCGGCCACGTTTGCGCGGCTGCGTACCGTCATTGACGAAGCGGGCATCGACGCCCGCCTGCTCGGTCCCGATGAATTCGCGGCTCTCTGTCCGCAGCATTGGTGCGATTTGGCCACATCCGTAGACGTATTCACCGGACAGTCGCTCAATGCAATCGCCGGTTACCGAACCTTTAACGCAGGGTTCCTGACCAAGACTGCCGCCGATTTCACGGGCAAGCCGGTCCACAACGCGACTCAGGTGCCGCTGTACGGCGGTTCACCTTCACCCGAGGAGGTGCAGCGCCGGTATTCGCAGGTCTTGCAAAACAGCGGCGACGGGCAAATGCTGATAGGTGTCGAATGGTTCGACCGCGAACTGAACCACCACAAATACAGCGCCCCCGAGCGATGGGAGACCATCAAGAGCTTCCTTCAGTTGCAGTCCAGATACATCGTGCAGACACCCACCCATAGCAAAGCCGGGATCCTGTTCTCGAGTCCGTCGCAAATGGCGCGGGCCACCAGCATCCATGACCGCGAGATTCAATCCACGTATGCGTTTTGCGGGCCGATTCTTGGCGGTTGGCCGCGGATGCTCGACAGCTACGCGGTATCCAGAGAGAGAGCAGGATTTGACGGTCTTTCACTGCTTGCCATTCCGCATGCGCCCTACGAACGCAGGATTGTCTACGAAGCCGTGGTCACATATGTCGAGCAGGGCGGAACACTTGTGGTGCTCGACCCCGAGGCGTTCCAGACCGATATCCGGGGGAACACCCTCGAACGCGAAACGCTGCTGGGCGCTACCGTGGCCGAGGCTTCGCCGCAGCGCGTTATCGATGTGACATGGCCTATCGAAGCACGGCTGCGCGTTCATGCCCCAACGTGTTTCGTGTTGACTCCCACGGGCGAGGCCGAGGTGGTGGCTACCTACGAAGACGGCAGCGCCGCGGCGGTGCGCCATGCCGTGGGCGACGGGCATGTCCTGTTCTTTGGGGCAAATCCCACAGACGGCGGATATGTTATCGACGATGTCGAATGGCAGGAGTTCTGGCGCGCATTGCTGACCGTCTACGATGTGCCTATGAACTTGCCCATTTGGCGGTTGCGCCTGCCCGACGAAGGGCTCGTACACGCGCAAGCACCGGAAGATGTGTGCATTACTGGAAACAATTTCGTGCGTGCGCAAAACGGCGTCTACCTCGGGGCAAACCGACCGGCTGACGGCTACTACACCCTCAGCGTGCCGCCCGATTTGTCGCCCGAAACCGCCGAAGGCCCGCGCATCGCATTCACTGAAGGCGATCTTACCAATCGCACCACGGCGGATGACGGCCCGTTCGAGATGCCCCGGCGCGTGGCAACAGAACCGTACAACGAGGCTGACTGGGCCAATCGCTGGAGCGCGGAAGCTCTCGAAAACGGGTTGCGCATCACGTTCGCGTTCGACGAAACCCATGACCTGTCGCGCGTGCGCTTCTGGTTCACCGGCACCATGCCCGCGCTCGAGCTGGCCACATCCGCGGGTGCCGGCGAGGTTGCCACGGCCCAGCTTCCCGAGCAACATGCCGGCGATGACGTGCACGACATCGAGATTCAGGTCGCGGGCGAAGCGAATCGCGTCGAGTTGCGGTTCGCTCCCGGTGACGCCGCCTTCGCGCTGGCCGACATCGAGATCTGGGCCGAGCCGTAGCGCCAACCCCGTGCCGCCGGGCTCGCGGGTCAGCGCACTGGCGCCGCGTCGTACACGATGGTCTGAAACGCGTCCAACGAAAACGTGTGGGGCGCGCCCGCCGACACCTCGACGGCGGGGGCTTGGTCCGGAGCTGGGCCGGGGGACACAAGCCGGTATTCAGACGGCGCACCGGGCGGCAACTCGAACGCTTCGCCAATATCGAGGGTGATGCGTGCCGGTTGCTCGTCAGGGTTGCGCAACACCAGGACGCCCTTGCGGGGCGTCCACGATGCCCATCCATAGATCTGATGCTCGCCCGGATCCCCGCCGACCCAATGCGTGTCGACAAGCACATCGGCGTTGGCACGTGACCACGCCGCGCCGGCCGCAAGAATATCCCACATGGTCTCGGTCAGCAGTTCCGGCGTAATATACAACTCCTGCAGACTCGTGCCGCTTCCGAAAAACGACCATACTTCGTCGGCGAAGTCCTCTGGACATTCGCCCATATCAGCCCCATGCCCGCGCCTCGCATGCACAATGCCCTGGGTCATGAGCGAATTCAGCGGATACAGCGGACCCTGGCGCACGACGTTTCGATAGGTGTGCTTATCCCGATAGTTGATCCACTGCTGCCGCCTCGAGCCTTTGCCGGCAAAACCCATGTCCTCCGCGCTGCGCCACGTGCAGTCAGCGTGCCAGAGAAAATAGGGTGTGGCCCAGGTCCCTGTCGTTGCGCTGATGTAGAGATTCGGGTCGAGTTCGCGCAACTCGCCTGCAAGCCGCATAAGCGCCTCGATATCCTCGATAAA
>SLSB01000369.1 GCA_007130675.1 Candidatus Hydrogenedentota bacterium
AGACTGCCTTGGGATATTTCACAGCAGCCTGCGACATCTATGAATCACAATCCATTCAGGCAAAACCGTTTGCGCAAGACGCGAATGTCCGCCAGTCGAAAGCTGTGAAATATCCGGGCTATGTACTGTCTCCGAAACTCCTGTCCGTTTCGAAGAATGTCTTGGCAAATGTACCTCGTTTGTGCTACAATCGAAATAACAATGGAGGCTCAGTTATGAGTAAGAGCGCAATGGTCAGAGCCCGGATGGAACCTGGGCTCAAGGAAGATGCGGAAAAAATATTAGGGGAGATTGGCCTGAACGCCACGCAAGCAATTACCCTTTTCTACAAACAGGTTGCGCTGCATCAGGGTCTGCCGTTTGACGTCGTTATTCCCAGCGAAACGACGCGCCGCACCTTCAGGAAGACGGATGACGGGCGCGGCCTGGTGGTATGCAAGGACGCCGAAGACCTGTTTAAAAAACTGGGACTCTGAAGCGTGCTTGTTCCCGTCTACACGCGTCAGTTTGAAAAGGATGTAAAACGGTGCCTGCGCCGTGGGAAAAGAACCGCAAAATTCAAGCTCATCGCCCAGAGCCTGCTCGCCGGAGAGCCTCTGGATCCCATTCACCGAGACCACCAACTTATCGGTGATTGGCAGGGACGGCGAACCTGCCACATCGAATCGGATTGGCTGCTCATTTACAAAATCGACGGCAACCGCTTGATTTTTGAGCGCATGGGGTCGCATTCCGATCTTTTCAAATAACGTGACATCTTCCCCGAAGGCGATTTCCTGATTCGGGAGGCAGCCAACCAAGATCACCCGTGCCTGGCACCGCCTTTGTTTAACTGCGTGCGCTGATATCGCGGCGGGAGGTCATGCACTTCGCACCGCTTCTGTTTAAGGCTCTTGCAGGTTTTCGTGCCAGAAATGGCGGCGCAATGGCGGCCAGGCGCTTTCGACGCCGGTAACGTTCCGCGGGTCGACGTCGAGGCTTGGCCACACGAGTTCGCCTCGAAGCTGCGCCTCTTCATCATCGTATGAGCCCAGCCTCAACGAGTTGCAATCCAGCCACTGGATGACCTGGCGCCGGTCTTCTGTCGTCACGGCATCGGTATGCGGCGGCCTGAGCATCGCCTGACCTATTTTTGACGCGCGCGCCCCGAAACGCCCGGGCATCGTGCGCGACCCCCCGCGCGTGCCGCTGTAGGCCGAGATCATGTCGGTGAACATGCCCCCCGAAAACCAGAACGTGTAATCGTCCCTCAGCGCCGCATAACTCATGTCTTGCGGACCGCTTCCGGTTTGTGCGTGGCACGGCATGCAGCTTTGCTCGAAGATCGGCTTTATCTGCCGATAGTAGCTGACGGGCTCGATCGGGCCGCATTCGGGCTCGAGCACGGACGGCGGCCTGAGCATCGCCATCGGATGGGTAATCAGCTCGGGCGATTTGTGAACATTTTCGTGGCACCCGAAACAGGTCAGTTGTTCTCCGGGCTGAACGAACGCCACGGACCGCATCGACTGGACCGCCATGCCGTTCTCGTCGAGCGCCTGGAAAATGAGCTGCTTGGCGACCGGAGCCTCGAAATATGCGCTGCCATCTTCCTCGACAGGCACGATCCCCAGCGGTATGCGGGGCGTGTTCTCGCGCTCGTATCCGATCATGGGCACGCCCATCGCGTGGTTTGTCTTCGGTATGTTCTGGATGACCCGCAGCCATTTGATGCGCGCGTCTTCCGGGAACGGCAGGTCGGATTCGTACACGTTCATGACGGCAATCGTGGCGTTTGGGGCGTCTTCGTTGCCTTCCATTCTGACGTTGGGCGGTATCACGGGCTTTGCGGGCCGGGCGCGAAACGGGATCGGGCTGATCAGCCTCAGCCGCTCGTCCGGTTCGCACGGCATCGACCGCAGATCCATCAGCAATTCCTTGTTGCCGTACCGGTCCAGCAGCACGAGGTTTTCCCACACGTTGCAAAGGTAGAAATCCTCGCTCAACGGCCACGGCGTGCCGTATTTGTAATGGCGCCGCCCCGGAGTCTCGGTCTCGGGGAAAGGCTCGTCGGGCGAGATCCGCTTGATTTGCGACATGTGGCCGTCGTCGACCTCGCGCAAATCCAGCAGGCACAGCGAGCCATACACGCTGCCGTGGTGCGGCGCGGCGGTGAAAATGTAAAGCGGCGATCCGGGTATCGACCGTATGTCCATCTCGACCAGCGGGGCGCCGAACCGGCTGTCCAACTCGCGTCCGTTCACTATTTCCCAAGGCTCATAATCAGGAAACGTGTGAAATGGCAGCGGGTAATTCCCGTGCGGCGCGCGCGGGTTTGTCCCGTCTGGGTTGCTTATCCAGAACCGGGTGCCCAGGCAGTTCTCGCGGTCGACGTAATCCCACCGCGTAAAAACCAGTTGGCCCTGGTTGTTCACCGAAGGGTTCCACTCGCCGGTCTCGAAGTAGCTCATCGGCCGGATGTCGGTCCCGTCGTCGCGCATCGAAAACAACGTGTAGTTTCGAACCCGGAGATGCTCGGTAAAGCAGCGGATATACGCACCGCGCCGTTCCGACACGAACGCTATCCTGCCGTTGGGCAGCCAGCACGGAGAAAAATCGTTGAAAGGCCCGTCGGTAAGCTGCACGAGGTTCGACCCGTCGGCGTCTACCCGGAATATGTGGAAACACGTGTTTTCAGAGTACGCCCACCTGTGCTCCATGTTCTCGGTCCAGGCAAAAAGCACGGTGTTTCCGTCATAAGACAAGTCCGGCGTGGCAAACGCCCCGTAATCGAGCTTGCGCCCTTTAAGCCGGCCGTTTTGCACCACCGAGTCTGCGAGCAGGTTTGTAACCTCCGGTTCGCCCTTGAAATTGCGCAGTATAAAAATGCCCCCGCCGGGCAGCGCGTTGAACCCGAAGTATTGAGTCACGAAATGGCCGCCTTGGTAATCTTCCGTCGTGGGGTTGCAACGAACCGAGCCTTCGAAAGTGCCCCGCGCCGCAAACAATATCGAGTCGAAATCGAGCAGCGGGTTCGTAAACGCGATTTCGCGCCGAACCGCGCAAGCCGCCAGATACAAGGCCTCATATTCGGCGGAAGCCGGGTCAGCCCCCCCGGCGGCGGCTTCTATTTTTTCGAGGTCGGCGGCGGCGCTCTGAAAAATCGGCGCGTCCGACTCCTGCATCAGGCGCTCGAGCAGGGCCCACGCCCTCCGCAGCACTGTCCCAAGCGGCCCGCCGTCCCCGTCGTGAATCAGCGCATGCGCGTCAAACGTTTCGCGTCTCAGTTTTTCCGCGTCCGGCCCTCCCGGCCGGTGTTCTGGATACTCCCTTCGCCCGTGCCAATCGAAATCAAAAAGCCACTCGAGCAGCACCGCGTCGCGCACCCTCTCTGGCGTCACGCTTTCAAGATTGAGTTGCCGCGCCACCAACGCAAGAGACCGCCGATGCGGCCGCACAGCCTCGGGCTCGGGCAACGGCTGCAATTGCGTCGGCATCCCGCCTGGCACCGCGCCGCCGCCGGGACCGTAAAGCAGACCCGACGGCCTCGGCGCGCCGTCGTTGTCCAGCGGCGACTCGTCCCTGCAAAGCGCGTCTTCGCTGAAACGCCACAGGCCCACAAGCGCGCCGCCGGTTTCCGCGCCCGCCGTTATGCGCACCTCGTCGATGAGACCGTTGCACCCGAACTGGCCCTCAACCAGCCCGCCTATCGCCAGCGGCCCGCCAAAGCTGCCGGCACGCGGTTCGGTCACCGCCGCGTCTGCCGCGCGCCGCCCGTCAACATACAGGCGGATGCGCCGCTCCTCCATCACCATCACCACCGTGTGCCATTCGCCGTCGACCAGCGGAAAATCGGTGTGAACGTGGTTGGGAGAACGACCCGGAACATAGACGTGCAATTTGCCGTCGCCCGGCGTCGTGAATAGCTCCCAATGGGTCGCCGACGGTTTCCAATCGTTCGCCACGAGAATGTTGAAGTTCTCCGCGCCGAACAGTCTCACCCGGCACTCGACCCTGAGCGGGGCGCGCCAGTATGCTTCGTTGGCAGGAACTACAAGCGCGTGTTGGCGCGCGTCCAGCACGCCGGCGGTTGCAGTGAAAGCAGCCCCAAAAACAGACAAGACAGAGACAATCAACGCCGCGCGCATATAGGCTCTCCAGATTGTCAGACACTCCGCGGATGATATGAGCCGTCCCGCTTGAAATCAAGAAACCGTCGCGACAGAACAGTTCCACAGGTTTCTTGCCCGCCTTGCCATCCACGTGTGAGATGCACTATTCTTCAGCCGAACGTGAGATTGGACACCACCCCGCGCACATGCGGCGCAGCATGGTGCACAGAACTTTCCCCCTCGGAAATGCGGAGGATTACCATGAGACTATCCTGTATTCTGGCAGCGGCATTTCTGGCGGCAGCGGCGGCGGGCGCCGCCGAATCTCCTACATTTATCGAGCTGAACGGCGTAATCTATGGCGCGCAGGACAGCGAATACGGCCCCATCGGCGGTGGCGCGGGTTATGTGAACACGGTGACGTCGGGTGACTTTACGGTCACCATTCTCGAGGAGCTTATCGAAGCCCTCGAGAACGCGGAGGCCGGGCAGACGGTGTTCATCCCCGGCGATGCCGAGATCGACCTGACCACGTTTGTGTATATCGAGCAGCTTGTGCTCGAGGTGCCCGCGGGCGTGACCCTCGCCAGCAACCGCGGCGTGGACGGCTCGCCCGGAGGCCTGTTGTTTAGCGACGCCCTGAATACGCGCGTCATGATCCGCGCCGACGGTCCCGATGTGCGCATCACCGGACTGCGCATCCGCGGACCCAACCCGAAACGGTACCTCGACCACCACCGCAGGGCGTTCCGGGACGGCTATGGCGGCCATGCCTATTACTATAAGTTCCCGACCCAGCGCGGCATTGTCGCTGGAGGCGGCGGGCTCGAGGTTGACAATTGCGAGATATCAGCCTTCGGTCACGCGGCCATTTTCCTGCCCGAAGGCGAAGACCACCATATCCACCATAACTTCATCCATCACTGCCAATACCAGGGTTTGGGCTATGGCGTCTCTCACGATAAGGCCTCGTCGATCATCGAATACAACCTCTTCGACTGGAACCGCCACTCGATCGCGGGCACCGGCGCACCTGGCTGCTCATACATCGCCCGGCATAACGTCGAACTCGGCACCTCGCTCAGCCATTGCTTCGATATGCACGGCGGACGCGACCGTCGAGACGACACCGACATCGCCGGCACATCGATCATCATTAACAACAACACGTTCCGCGCGCCTCAAACGCCCATTGTCATCCGCGGCGTGCCGCAGGAAACCTGTGACGTCTACCACAACTGGTTTCCGAAACACGAACCCGGCCAAGCCGTGCGCGCCGCAGAAAACACCCGGGTGTTCGACAACGCCTACGGCCCAAATCCCGAACAGGCGGAGTGACCCGCACGGCAGTGGCTGCCGCTCAGGCATTGGACTTCCTCGAGACTTGCGGTAGAATGACGCGGATGGAGTTCTAACGGAGGAGAAACGATTCATGGTTGACCCGGAATTGCTCGACATATTGGTGTGTCCCGAGAATAAGACGAAGGTGACGCTGGCCGAAGAGGCCCTTGTGGATAAGGCCAACGCGGCCATCGAGGCGGGCACGTTGAAGAACCGCGCGGGCGACACGATCGAGGAAAAGATCGACGCGGGTTTGGTGCGCGAAGACAAGGCCTACATGTATCCGATTCGCGACGATATCCCGATCATGTTGATCGACGAGGCGATTCCGCTCGAACAGCTCGCCTGAGGGCTCGCCCGGAGACACAGCACACGCCGGAGGGAAGCGGGCCGCGAAAATGGGGGGACGCGCGATGAAGGCATTCGATCCGTTTCTCGACGGCTACTGCAACGTGCACCTCCAGCTCTACGAACATCTGCGCGACCGTAACCTCAACGCGGTCTGGAACCACATCCGCGAGAAGGAAGCCCTCACCACGGCCGATGAGGTGCTCGAACGTGCCCAACGCATCCGCCAGACGTTCATCGACGCACTCGGAGGAATTCCCGATACCGATGCGCCGCTCAATCCCGTCTCGCGCGGCATGGTGCGCCGCGAGGGCTATGTCATCGAGAAGGTGGTTTTCGAGAGCCAGCCGGGGGTATACGTGCCGTCCTTATTGCATCTGCCCGGCAAGCTGGCCGAACCGGCACCTGCAATACTGTTTCTGTGCGGCCACGCCCGCGAGGCCAAAGCGTACCCCGATTACCAGCGCGTATGCCACGACCTCGCCATCAACGGGTTCGTGGTCCTGGCGATCGACCCGACCGGCCAAGGCGAACGCGTGAGCCATCTCGATCCGCGCACGGGCGCCATGGCCATCCCGTGGGGCACCGCCGAACATTCGTATCAAGGCCTGCAATGCATCCTCACGGGCACCAGCATTGCGCGCTATTTTCTCTTCGACGCCATGCGCGCGCTCGACTATCTCG
>SLSB01000522.1 GCA_007130675.1 Candidatus Hydrogenedentota bacterium
CCGCGGGAATCAACGCCCGGTTGTACGGGTTTGATGCAGCCGTGATCGACAGCGCCGATCAAGCCGGTCCGCACATAGCGTTTCCACCAGATGCGGCGTGGAGGCCTGCCACGAACGGTGTGGCCCTCCACACCGACGGATTCACTGCGGAAGTCTCGAACGCCGCCATCCTCGGCCTGTTCAGTACGAGCGGTCTACTCAAAATCACGGACATTAACAATGTGGCGATAGGAGGTGCGCAGGACTACGCGATCGGCGGGGGCGTCATCGAGATTGGCTGCGAAAATCTGCCCCGTCTGCCTGCGAGCAACCTGCACGTCTCAATTGATGGTCAGGCCGCCGCCGTTTCCACCGTGCATAACGGCGTGATCACGGTCACGGTGCCTCGGGCTGCCGATCTCGCCGCCCCAGCCCCGAGCGCGGCCGTGGATATCCGGCTCGAAATCGCAGGCACGGGCGAATTCGACGCCATCCCAGGCGGATTCACCTACCTCGGGCCGTCCGCGCGCTATGTAACACCTGAGCAAGGCTCCGCCGCGGGCAACACGCACATAGTCATCGAGGGGAACGGTTTCGATCCCAACGGCATGGCCGTTTTGCTGGATGGTGCTCCCGTGCGTGTGGGCCCAGTCACCCCCGTCGCGCTTGCCGGTGTCACCAGCGCCGGCGAACCGGGCCGGGCGCGCCTCGAACTGCTTACGGCAAACAATTTCACCGGAGTTCTGGACAACGCCTTCACGTATACGGCCGACGCCGCTTTGACGGATTCGATGACTGCGCTTTCCGATGACGGTCTGGCCGGTTCGAGTACGGATTCCTCTTCATCCCGGGCGTCCGATTGGAACGATGCGTATGCGGAGCGGCGCGCAGACGGCACACAGCAGCTGCACCGTGTTGCCGCATCCACCGGGCTCACACTGTCTTCCATCGCGGACCACAAGACGGCCGGCATGTCCATCAGGGATATCATCCCAGCGGCAGGTCCGGTTGCCGGTGGCAACGCGGTGCTCATTACCGGGACCAACTTCCCGCCTGTCTTCGACGAATCCGCCAACGCCGGCAACGTTGTGCGTATTGGACGTGTGGCCACGAACGGCGAGGCCTCGGTGGACGTTCCGATTCATCTGCTCCGCAAGGCCGATGCCCCGGCGGCGCCTTCGGTGATCAATTTCTTCCTTTCGTTCAATAGCGGCGTGCTGGCATACAACGGCTACACGGCCAACCCTGCAGTTGCCGGCCAGTACGGAAAACACATCCAACTGAACGCAGGGGAAGACACGATCGGCATCATTCTCTACGGAGGAACGGAGGAGCTTACCCTCGAAGGCCAGGCAAACCCATTCGAACTGTTGACCTTGAACTTCGAGGTGCGTGGCGATGAAGGGGAAAGCTGCGTGCTGCCGGTGCGCGATTTGACGATGGCAACGGCAACGGCCGTGGCCATCGCCGATACCGCTGGCGAAGCGGGCATCGTGACCGTTGGCAATTCAGTAGCATTTCCCGACCCGCCACGGGTGTTCTTCGGCGAGAATCAAGCCACCCTCGTCTCGCGAAACGAGTCGATGCTCGAGGTCATCGCTCCGGCGGGCGCAGCCCCTGCAGCGGTCGATGTCGGTATCGACGCATCGTACCCCGGGAATTCAGCCGATACCGCTGTTTCGCGCGCATCCGAAGGCGCGGGCTACACCTATATCCCTGAGGGCGGGCTGCAAATCGAAAACGTGACCGTTGCCGGCACCGAAGGCGTCATGTCTCTCGATGGTGGCACTATCGTTATTTCCGGCCAGGGGTTTTCGACGGTATTGTCGCTTACGCTGGTATTCAGCGACGGCACCACGGTTGCCCTTGCCGCGGGCATCGACTTCGTTGTCAACAACGACGGCCAGATTACCCTCACCATCACGCCGCAGCGTCTGGCGGAATTGCTCAAGAAAAGCGTTGGTAAAGGACTGCTGCCGCCCGGGCCGGTGAAACTGATTCTGGAAACGGCTGCGGGGTCGGTAACCCTCGAAAATGCCTTTGTGGTTGCGCCTGAGTCCGCCGAGATCGCGCTCCACGCAATTCTGCCCGAAAGCGCATGGGTTATCGGGGGAATCGTGGCTGAGATCCTCGGGCAGAATTTCGGCGCGCCCAATGTGATGACCGCCGCCCTCGAGTACACCACTCCGGAATCGAATAACGGCGACGGCAAGAAAACACTTCAAATTCCGTTGGAAATCCTCAGCGGTCCCGATTACCCTAACAGCTCGACCAGACTGTATGTCCGCATTCCACCCTTGCCCGGCGTGAACGACCTGTGGCCGGCATCCCTGGCTATGGCCCGGCTGGTGGTCAGGCGGACCGATGCGCTGACCGAGGCCTCGCTCGAAGCCTCCGAAGGAACACCGCCGTTCACCTACTACCGATGGCACGACGATGGCGAGGCCGTCACCACGGCATTTTATTACGACAATGCGCAAGGAGTGATCAACCGCGAGATCGTCCTCAATTCCGGGCCGTTGAATGCCGCGCTGACCGTGCCGCCTTTGAACACTGCTTTCTTCGACTCCAGCGCTTCGAAGAACGCACAGATTGTCTATGTGATGGCTCGCGCGGGTGTCGACGAAACGGCGTTTGGCGCCGTCGATTTTTCTGAAGCACCCGGCAAAGCGATCGCGAATGCCTGGGTGTTTGACATCCACCTCTACGCTGATACCTCCGACAGCAAGGCCCTCTTGCCACCGGCCGGCGAACTGCTCTATCGCGAGATTTTCCCCGAATTCCAGGTACCAGCCGGTACCGACGGCACGGCCGTTCTACCCGCGCGCATGACCATCCCCGTCGATGCCACCACCCTGACAGCGGACCGCGTCCGGGGCGGGAGAATCGCGCTATACAGCCAGCCGACTGCACTCGACCATCTTTCGGCCCCCGGCGTCTCCGCGGCCGTGGGCGCCCCGCCGGATGCCATCTATCAATCAACGATCCTTGAGAGTTTCGACGGCGTGCCGGAGTTCTTCCCGAATACAGAAAATGCGCAGGCGCTCGAGACGATTCGTGCGCGCATATACAGTTTTGGAGCGTTGACCTTGAGGCGGGGTATCAACGCCGTGCCCGATCCGGTGTTGACCGCCGTATCCGCGCCGGATGGCGGTTCCGCCGAGGGACCGCTCCAAGGCGGCGACGAAATAGTGATCTACGGCTCAGGGCTCGGCTGGCTCGAGTCGGTCGAGTTTGGAGAAGCCGACGGTAAAGCCTTCACGCCAGCGGTCATCATCGGCGGCGGCGACGGCACCAATGAATTCGCCCTCCGGGTGCTTTCTCCAGAGGGGACCAGCCCGGGAGCCGTGGACATCCGCGTCACGACGGCCACGGGAAAACAGGCGGTTATCGAAAAGGCCTTCACCTATACCGCCAGAGAAAACCAACGTGAAGGCTTCTTTGGCGGCATCGCGACCTTGTTGCTCGGGCTTTTCGCAGCGCTTATCGGTTTATTCGCGGGCGGCGCCCCAGGCAGCGGAGGCCCGTGTTTCATCGCAACCGCCGCATACGACACCCCCTTCGAAGCCGGCCTCGATACGCTGCGCAGCGTGCGCGATGTCTATTTGCTTGACAATGCCCTGGGCACCGCTTTTGTCGACGCCTACTACCGGGTCAGCCCACAGGCCGCGGCCGCCGTGGCCAGGTATCCCGTGCTTGCGGCAGCTGTGCGCCTCGCGCTGACGCCGGTGATCGCAGTGTGCAAGCTGGCACTGGCCATGCCCCACGCCACCGCGGCAGTCGGCCTGCTGGCCATGGCCGGAACCATCCTTCGCAAGATGCGCTTCCGATTCCGCAGGGTGTAGCGAGCGATTGTTCGGCTTTCGAGATCGCTTTAGCCCCGGTATCAACCCCATAAGCGCTAACTTAACCTTGAAAACAGCCAGTTTGGGCTGCAGATCAAGATGGATGAATTCATGATTCCGTTGGCGCTGCAGTGACCCCGCTGTGGCGATGCATGTTGTCAGAACTGTTCTTGTAAGGTTCCACTGTTGTTGGCGTCCTTGCCGTTCTTGAGTTGAAAGTGCCGCAGGCACGTCATACATTAGCCCCGGGCGGCAACCCGGGGCTTTTTTCTATCGTGCCTAAGGCACTTTCAACCACGAACGGCAACGGCAGTTGAGCCCAGAAGAGGCATTTCCTGCCGGCAAACTTCATTATGTTAGCGCTTATGGGTATCAACCCGGGCGTCCGCATTTTCAAACAAGTCCAGGCCCCTGAGAATAAGAACGGACGCTACACCGGAAAGAGAGTCAAGAGCGCGGGCCTCCCGCAAGTCGTTGAATGACTGGCGAGCGTTGCAGGAGCACACAGGGCCTGGTATGTTGCCCCGCCGTTGGCGCTTTGGAAGCATGACGCCACTTTCCGTTACCCCTGCGAAAGCAGGGGGCCAGTCTGCCTTTGGACGTGCCTGCCGCAGCACTTCTGGATTCCTGCTTGCCGCAGGAATGACGATGGGAGCCCCATGCATGGTCGCTCGAAATTCGCATGCATTCGCGGTTTGCCCGCCTGTATCCGGCCGCGTGCGCTTCAATCCGTGGAATCAGTGCAATCCGTGGTAAGAAAAGCAGCTCTTCTATCCGGCGAGGGTGAGACTGATTTGTGCGGAACCAATTGCATAACCACAATATGTAGATCGCAAGCCCTTGTCCGAGAGATAGTGGTTTCGCTGTAAGTTATTGCGCGGCAACCCAATAAATTGAACGATATCTATTGACAACCGCTATATATTGTGGTATTTTGACGAGGCGACAGTAGGCGGAGGGTATGTTGTGCCTGTTTGGGGGCCATGACGCCGCGAAAGGATGGAATCATGACAGTGGACACCATTGTTACGCTGGCGCGCCAAGCCATGCTGGTCACATTACTTACGGCGGCGCCGATGTTGATATCGGGCATGGTCATCGGGCTAATCATCAGCGTGTTTCAGTCGGTGACACAGATTCAGGAAATCACGCTGACGTTTGTGCCGAAGATTGTGGTGGTCATGGTGGCCTTCGTGCTCCTTCTGCCGTGGATGGTCGGCGTCGTGATGGGGTTTGTGCAGCCTCTGATCAGCAACTTCAACATGTTTGTGCTCTAGCCCATGTTATTCGAAGCCGAAGTGTTCAAGGTGTTTGTGCTGGTGCTGACACGCATCAGCGGCCTTCTCGTGTCGGCCCCGCTCCTCGGCTCGCGCAATTTTCCCGCCCGGGCGAAGATTGGCCTTGCGGTGCTGACCGCGTTTCTGGTCACGCCCACCATCGAACAGCTCAGTGCCCCCTTGCCGGATGACTTCATGACCATCGGGCTCATGGCGGGGGCAGAGCTTGCCATCGGTCTGCTCATGGGATTCTTTATGACCCTCGTGTTTGCGGCGGTGCAGATCGCCGGACAGGTTATCGATATGCTCAGCGGCTTTGCGCTGATGAACGTGTTCAACCCGGCCCTCGAAACCCAAGTGCCCATCTTCGGATTCTTTCTGTTTATCGTGGCCGCCTTGTATCTGCTGGCCATCGATGGCCATCTGCTGATGATTCGTGCGATTGTGCGCTCGTTTGCCACAATGCCGCTGGGGGAAATGGCCATACGCCCTGAAATTCTCGGCGAGGCCAGCCGCTGGGGCACCCTGATGTTCGCCGACGGTCTGCTGATCGCCGCGCCCGTGGCCGGTGCGCTGCTGCTGGCCTACGTGACCATGGGGCTGATGGGCCGCGTCGTGCCTCAGATTCACCTGTTTGTCGTTGGTTTCCCGCTCACCATCGCCATGGCGCTCTTGATAACGGCCCTGTTCATCGGGGTATATGTGAGTCTACTGGACGGCATGTTCCATCGAATGTTTCAAGGCGTATCGGGACTGATGCAAGGAGTGACATAGCCAGACCATGCCCGAAGAAACTGGAGGCGAAAAGATACTGCCGCCTTCGCAGCGCAAAATCGATAAAGCGCGTGAAGAAGGCAAAGTATCGCGGAGTCAGGATCTCAGTGCCGCGTGGTCGCTGTTCGCGGCGCTGCTGGCCCTTTACCTTCTGGGCTCGGGCATGGCAACCGGCTTGGCATCGGCCATGCGTTATTACTTCGGTGAAATCACGATGCTGACGCGCGAGCTCGAGAACCCCCAATGGATCGCCTACAACGCCTTGATGCACATTGCCAGGTTTCTCTTGCCTTTTATGATAATCATGCTGGCCGCGGGGGTGGCACTGAATCTGTTGCAAGTGGGATTTCTCTTCGCGCCGGCCGCATTAAGACCCAAGTTCGAGAAACTGAACCCCTTCACCGGCTTTCAGAAGTTTTTCAACGTGCGGACATTTGTCGAGCTGCTCAAATCGGTGTTCAAATTGACCGTGATCAGCATCATCGTATTCGTGACCTTTCGAAACCGGTGGCAGGAGGTGCTGGCATGGCCCACCCTGACCCCCTTGGGCATTGTGAGTGCCATGA
>SLSB01000209.1 GCA_007130675.1 Candidatus Hydrogenedentota bacterium
GCGGTCAGGAGCAAATCGAACAAGTCTTCGGCGAAGCCCTTCAGGGCCGGGAAGCGCCAATCCTCTACAAAGAAGAGCGTCCGGCAACGCTCGACCATGCCGAAGTGCTGGGTGTCGAGGAAACGCCGGGCCGCTACTCGAGGTTGAGCGAACACGGGCGCGGCGGGATGGGCCGCGTGCTGCTGGTGCATGACGCCCACCTCACACGAGATATCGCCTACAAAGAGTTGTTGCCCAGTCAGGTTGCCACAGTCTCTGAGTCCTCGCCTGTCCGTCACTCCACACAGCTTGTGGCGCGCTTCCTTCAAGAAGCGCGGATTACCGGGCAACTCGAGCACCCCTCTATCGTGCCCGTGTACGAATTGGGCCACCGCAGAGACGGAACGCTCTACTACACGATGAAACTCGTGCGCGGAAAGACCCTCACCGCGGCCATCAACGATGCGCATGCCCTGCAGGAACGGCTACTGCTGCTGCCGCACTTTATCGATTTGTGCCAAGCGATTGCCTATGCACACAGCCGGGGTGTAATTCATCGCGATATCAAACCAAGCAACATCATGGTTGGAGATTTTGGCGAGACCGTCGTCCTTGATTGGGGACTGGCCAAGGCAAAGGGCCGCGCGGATGTCCACACGTCGCCTGACGAAAAGACCCGTATGGGTATGCGCGTCGAGGAGCTTGGCCCCGAGGTCCGAACGGAAGCCGGACGGGCCGTGGGAACGCCCGGTTATATGCCCCCCGAGCAGGTCCAGGGCGACATCGAATCAGTGGATGAACGATCGGATGTCTACGCCTTGGGAGCGGTGCTCTACCAATTACTGACCGGAAAACGCCCGTATGAAGGCGCAACGGGCCGCGACGCGCTATGGCGCGTTCTGCACGAGTCTCCAGAACCCATCACACATATCGAACCCGGCGCTCCGCCTGAGCTGGCAGCCATTTGTGAACGGGCCATGCAGCGCGATCGCCAAGCGCGCTATCCCTCCGCACAAGAATTGGCCAAGGATGTGCAACGGTTTCAAACTGGCGCCCTTGTTCAGGCGTACTCATACTCACTCGGCGACCATTTGTGGCGTTTTGTAAAACGCCACAAAACGATGGTGACGATGACTGCCGCAGCCGTGCTCCTGTTGGTCGCCATCGGGGCTGTATACAACGTGCAACTTGCCCAGTCTCGCGACCGTGAACGCTCGCAACGGATGGCTGCCGAGTCCGCCAACCGCCAGTTGCGGTGGGAGAACTACAGCATGACAATCACCGTTGCCCAAAAGCACATCAACGAGGACGGCTTCGCAACCGCGATACGACTGCTCGAGCAGGCGCCTTCGGAGAACCGCGGTTGGGAATGGGGGCGTCTGAAGCGCCTTTGTTCGCCCGAGATATGGAGTCTGAGTGACGAGCGCACGCCGGACGCGGAATACGGCATGCATGGCGGCATCGCCGTCAGCCCCGATGGCCGTTTTCTCCTGCTTCAGCGGCTCTTCAGTGGCCTCACACAGATCTTCGACCTCGAGGCGGATCACAACGTGCTTCTCCAACGCCTGGCGCCGCCAGATTATTTGCCTTGGCGCCGGTGCGCACACTTCATCCCCGGCAGCAACGCCTTCATTGCGCCCACCGGCCCAACGTCCCTTGGCCGTTTCACATTCGACCCGGCCGTGCCCGACACGGATTATGAGAATCGGCGGCTCGAACCCGAACTCGTATACGATGCCGTAGAAGGGGAACTGCGCTCCGCCGCATTGAGCGGCACCGGCACACTCTTGGCAGGATTTGTGCTCAAAGAGGGAAACGAAGCCGAAATCGTGATCTGGGAAGCGGCAACCGGCGACGTACGGAGCCGCCACGCCTTGAATCCACTCACGCGCACGACATGGCTTGACGCCGCGGACGACTTCTGGGAACACAGGATTCTGCCTGTCCAAGGGGGTGTTTTGGGCTTTCTCGAGGATGAATCACAACTGGCATTCGTAGATGACGCCCTTGGGGTGCTTGACCTGAATACCGGGACGCGCGAGTACCTTGCGGATTGCCATTTCCTGGCAGCATTCGCCGTCGAGCAGGCCCAGGCCGCTGTTGTCACGCCTCACGGCCCCCTCCAGCTCTGGGACTTGCGCACCCGCACCCTCGTCACGGCACTCGATGGCGATTTCCGTGACCGAATGAACATCGACATCCAGTCCGATGGGTCTCTGCTGTACTTTGGAAGACCCCGGCTCGAAGTTTGGTCAGTGAGCACCGGCACCCGTGTACACAGGTCCGAGCAAGCATTCTTCGACTTCAAGCTGAGCCCCAACGGGGCCTGCATTGCCGGCCTCCACATGCAGGCGGTTCCCTATCCGTTGCCCGCAATCTGGGAGGCCCGCGCCCCTCGCGATACGATCACCGCGCCCTTTATAGATGAGGCGGGCGCGCCCCTCGAGGTGGCGTTTGCCGAAGAAGCCCACAACCTGGTGCATGCGTATGACCACGGCGTTCAGCGGCTGGCCACGGCCGAGCCGGGCGGCGTGGTGCATCTCTGGCAGGTGCCCGGCTTTCAGCGCCTGGCCTCCTGGCAAGCAGCACACTCCACGGTCAGACAAATCGCATTCTCGCGGGATGATCAACGCATTGCCACCGCGTCTCAGGAGGGCGTTGTGGTCTGGAGCACACCCGCGCTCGAACCGCTCGTGTCCATCAATCCCGACCCAGGCCACGAATTTTCCAGTTGCGCGTTCTCTGCAGACGGAGCCTGGCTCGCGATAGGTTCAACCAAAACAGGCGCCGGAAGTGACGAAGGATTTGATCTTGCACGGGTGGTGGATGCCGGCACCGGAGAACTCGTTTACGTCGTCACCGGTCATCCAGGCGCCTGCAATTATGTCGGCTTTTCCCCCGATGGCCGATGGCTGCTCACGGGGACCTACGGCGCGCCCAGCCTCGAGGACGCCGCATCGCTGTTCATCTGGGACGCCCAAACGGGACAGAACCTCGCCGGACAGATAAACAGCCTGAACTGGCCGTGGCATGTATCATTCACTCGGGACGCCAGCCGGATGGTGGTGATAGGCCTTACCACTCAACCGTGTGTATGGGATTTCAACGAACAAAGAGAATTGTACCGCATCTCGAGCGGCTCTGCCCGCCAGGTCGTCATGCATCCGGACGGAGACCGTTTCGCTGTGATACGTCTGAATGGTGTGGCCATCCATGCCTTGCGCGATGGCCGTGAATTGGTCTCTTTTCCTGCCGGAACAACCCCGGGCGCGTTTTCGTCGGATGGACGTGATTTGTATTGTCGCCTTGATCGTGCGCACATGCTTGTCATGAAAGCCGAAGACTGGTCCGACATCACAGAGACCGCGCGCTATCAGCAGAGCCTCGAAGAAGCTCGGCGGCTGCTTGAACTCGACGGGTGACGGCCGCGAAATATGACGCCCTGCTGTGCCGGCGGGATATGCCCATCGAGCGAGTGGCGGGCCTGCGTGCTCCTGTAGCGCCTGGCCTTGTGCCAGGCGTGCCGGACGTCCGCCACAAGGGCGGACGCCAAGGGCGGACGCTACATCGAAAAGATATCCAACGACGCGTTACTCTATCAGTCTGGGTTTCACCGGGCGGCAACTTGGCACAAGATGTGATCGCCGCACAGGCATTTGGTAGCATTTATTAGGAGCGCTCACTGGACGACTGGAGACTCACGCGTATGACACCGATTTCACGGCGAACCTTCCTGAAAACCACGGCAGCAGGCGCCGGCGCGGCGGTTGCGGGCCTCCCGTTTTCCCGGGTCCTGGGCGCCAATGACGATATTCGCGTGGCCGTGGTCGGGTTGAACGGCCAGGGCGGCGCTCATATCAACCAGCTCGCTCCCCTGGACCGCGTGCGTCTGACGGCCCTGTGCGATGTCGACGAGCGGGTCCTTAATCGAACCGCGAGGCAGTTGCAAAGGCGCAACATCGAGGTCGCAACCTATACGGATATTCGCGCGCTGCTCGAGAACGATGACATCGACGCGATCACCATCGCCTCGCCGAACCATTGGCATTCGCTGATGACGATCTGGGCGTGTCAGGCAGGCAAAGACGTCTATGTCGAGAAACCGTGCAGCCACAACATCTACGAAGGCCGCAAGACCGTCGAGGCCGCGCGCAAATACAACCGCATCGTCCAGCACGGCACCCAGAACCGTTCGAGCACGGGCTGGGCGCGCCAGATCGCAGCGGTCCACAGCGGAGAATACGGCGAATTGCTGGTGGCCAAGGGATACTGCTGCAAACCGCGGTGGAGCATCGGCCACATGCCCGACGAAGACCCGCCCAGTCACCTGAATTTCGATCTCTGGCTCGGGCCTGCACCCGAGCAGCCGTTCCACCGCAACTTGGTCCACTACAACTGGCATTGGTTCTGGGATACCGGCAACGGCGATATGGGCAACCAGGGCGTCCACGAGATGGACCTCGCCCGCTGGGCCATCAAAGACGCCACACTGCCCCGCAGCGTGGTCAGCATGGGCGGCCGATGGGTGAACACGCGCGACTTCTCCGACCAGGGCGAGACCCCGAACATGCTACTGTCGGTGTTCGATTTCGGCGAAACGCTGCTGGTGTTCGAGACCCGGGGCCTGGTTGACGGCAGATTGCGCCGCTCGTTTCCCCGAAAAGTGACTGCCGAGTTCCACCTCGAGGCGGGCGTGATCCGCGACGGCAAGTTCTTCCCCGAGGGCCAAGGCAGCGGCGAAGACTTGATCGCGGTCGAGCCGGGCATCCGTCCGAAGGGGCCCTTCGGGAACTTCTTCGATTGCGTGCGCAGCCGCAAGCAATCAGAACTCAACGCGGATATTCTCGAGGGCCATTACTCGAGCGCGCTCTGCCACCTCGGCAACATCTCGTACCGGGTCGGGGAAGAAGTGCCCTTCGAAGAACGCCCCCAGCTCTTCCAGGAAAACGAGATTGTGAGCGACAGCATGCAAACGATCCTCGAGAACACCCAAGCCCTGGGCGTGGAACCGGAGCACGCCACCTACCGGCTCGGGCCCAAACTTGCCTTTAACCCGGAAACCGAACAATTCGTGGACCATCCCCTGGCCAATCGCTTCCTATGGCGAGACTACCGCGAACCGTTCGTCGTACCCGAAACGGTATAATCTGCCCGCCACTGCTCCCCCGACGCTTCCGAAAGCCATCGCATGCATGGAACGGCGGAGAACGCGTGTGCATAATACTCCTATGTCTTACCTGATAGCGTTCGATATCGAAACCACGGGATTCTCGCCCTACGAGCATGGACTGCTCGAAGTCGCGGGGGTCAAGTTTCGGCCCGGCGAGATCGAGTTCGAGACCTTTCACGAGCTTGCCGACCCCGCCGTGCCAATCCCCCAGAGAGTGCAGCAAATTACCGGCATTACAGCCGAGATGGTCGCCGGATGCCGCCCCCCTATTGATGTACTGCGGGCGTTTCTAGAATGGGCCGGACCAAATGCGCATTTCCTGGCCCACAACGCGCCATTTGACATACGGTTTATCAATGCCACCTTCTTGAACCATGCGGAGCCCGTGCCCACGCTGCGCCTGGTGGACACGCTACCCTGGACGCGCGCGTGTTTTCCGGACCTCGAGAGCCACGCGCTCTCACGCGTCCTCGAACATATCGGCGCACAAACCGAGGGGCTGCACCGCGCGCTCGCCGACGCGATGGGCGTTCGGGCGCTGGTGCTGAATCTCCTCCAAGGCGAGGCCGACCCCGCCGACGCGGTGGCCCGCCACGTGATGGCTTCGGCCCTGCCCCGGCGCCAGAGCCTCTATCCAGACTCGATGATCGATTGAACATACCGCTGAGGAAACCTTGATGGAAAACGAGCACATGGCAAACAAAGGGACGGTTCCCGGCTGGAAAGACAAGGCCCTGTTCACACCGGGACCATTAACGACAAGCGCCACGGTCAAGCAGGCCATGCTGCGCGATCTCGGTTCGCGCGACACTGCGTTCATTGCGATAATACGTGAAATCCGCGAACGGCTTGTGGCGCTGGCCACGGCGCGGCACGCAGAGTATGAAGCGGTCCTCATGCAGGGCAGCGGCACCTTCTCGGTCGAGGCCGTGCTCACCTCGGCAGTCCCCGAAGATGGCAAGGTGCTGATTCTGATTAACGGGGCCTACGGCACGCGTATGGCCCGGATCTGCCAGGCAGCCGGGGTGTTTTGGACGAGCATCTCGGTTCCCGAGGACACTGCGGTGGCTCCCGCGGCCGTCGAGGAGGCCCTCGCCGCCGACCCGTCGATCACGCACGTTGCGGTCGTCCATTGCGAAACCACAACGGGGCTCATGAACCCCATCGAGGCCATTGGCCAGGTGGTGAAACACGCCGGGCGCTGCTATTTCGTGGATGCCATGAGTTCGTTCGGGGCGGTACCGCTGGACGTCGCGGATTGCGGCATCGACTTCCTGGTGTCATCGGCCAA
>SLSB01000371.1 GCA_007130675.1 Candidatus Hydrogenedentota bacterium
CCGCACGCGCGTCTCGAAATCCAATTCCCGTTCACGCGACATCGCACTGTCGATGCGCACCGACGGCATGCCCATAATGTCCGCCAACTCGATGGCACGCGCCTCCCATGCGATATTCGACTCGGTGTCGCCCACACTGAAATCCTTGGCCGTCAAAAAGCAGCACGCCGTGATGCCCAGACCGGCCAAGTGCTTTTTGTAGGCCGCCGCGTCGCTATCCGAAGCCAGCGTGACCTTTTCCTTCGAGTCCATGGCATAGACCGCGAAGTCTTCGGACAGCATCACCTCGACAGCCTCGACACCCAAATGCCGCAATCCCTCGACGGGACTCGCAAACTCATCGCCCAACACCATTGCATCGCGCATGGAAAGATACATGGTTCACGCTTCCTTATGCTGTGTTTTGGAGGAGGCTTCCGCAGATCGGCATCTCCCGCCGCGCCCTCTTCACCCAAACGCCAAGTCTACGTCCCCGCGGCGAGGCGTTCAAGAAATGCCGGGGGCCTTTTGTACGCCTTCTGTGGTTTAGCTTCAAGATCATTTCAGCGCGGAGGCGCCGAGGACGCAAAGGTGCGCAGAGAAGACCTGCCGCGAGCCCTCATGGCATTTCCTTCTGGCCTTCAAGATCTGCGTCATTTGCGGATGAACTTCTCACCAAACTCGCGTTGCGTGCGCGACAGCGTTACTGCTACGCACCACTTGCTGAAGAATAGACCCTCTCTGAGTTTCCTCTTCCACTCTAATCTTTCCGCTTCAGCCCTTTTAGCGTAACCAATATTGTGAAATGCCTGCGTGCCGAAGGAGAAATAACCAGAAGAAGCCCTATCAGCACAGGAATCTGCGATGGCATCGCATGGTAAAGAAATACACTTCTGTCCCATTCGTGGAATATCGTCAAAGACATGTAGAAACGAACTAAAGACTCGATTAGACCGGCTACAGCAATTAGTAGATATAGCCAATTAAAAAATCTGATGCCGGAGAGCAACAGGAGCCCGAAGAAAAGATAGGTCGAGAATTCACTGATGGCTTCCAGCCACTGCCCATTGTTTAAGTAAGACTGGAAACCTTCCCATGCTGCGTATGCCAGTGAAACAGCCGTACCCAGCCACACCACCGCCGGGATCTCAGACATTCGCGGGAACCCGCGCCAAGATGGATGATCGTGATGATCTCGTCTTTCTTTGGCGGTGTTCACTCTAGCGATTTCCTCCAATCTTTCGCGCACACGCCCGTCTCCTGCCGTGTCTCGTCGCGACTCGTTTCCATCTACTCTTCACAATCTGTGCAATGCGTGGATGCTCTTCTCTATACGGCTCTCCACGCACCACGGCTTGTTCAGCGCCTGCTCGTTGCATGCACCACGATGATTCCGCTCTCTGCATTCTGTAAGAAATCCGCAGTCTATCCTGAAATTTCCCTATTGGCCCCGCGTAGTAGCCAAGTAGACGGTACCCGCGATTACAACCTGGACTACTAACAGCAAAAGGATTAGAAATACGTACACCCATTCGCGCTTCGTCGGAGGGCGACGGAGTCGCTGTCGCAAATCGTGCCAATTCATAGTTGGGGAACCCCTCATATAGGCACCCGTTTCTAGTCTCTTGCCCTCACATTTTTGGCAAACAGGCGAGAACCACAATGCAGACACCAACCACCGAATGCGTTTCCTGCGACCAGGATGCCGAAACTGCGATATCCAATCGTTCTTCCGCAATATGGGCAAGGCATAAATACGGAAATGATAGCTGCAACCCCGGCCAGAAGAAATGGAAGAACGGAGGGCTTACCAATCAGCAAAAGAACCAAACCGAGACAAAAGGATCCCCAGAAGAGGATTCGGACTTTTCTATATCGGGTGAACGCGGTCTGGTTCATACTTGCCTCGATCACCAAGTTGGTCGAACTCAGCTTCCCTTACCGTTCCGCAGCTGATGAGTGAGACAGCATGGTCCGTTTCCATCCCGTTGCGGATATCGACGGTTATGGCCGTCCACATCAGGCATCTACACACCCCCCATCTGCCGCACATGCAGTATGACACGTGCGGGCGGATTTGGGAAGGAGGGAAAGAGTTTTTTGACGGGATTAACAGGATTAACAGGAAGGGGTCTTTTGGTCTCGGACGCCACACCCGGAAACGCGATGTTGTGGAGGTTCCTGCCCAAGGGCGCCACGCGGGCCCGGGCAGCTATCTTGTCAATCCTGTCAATCCTGTCAAAAAGTCTCTCTTTCGCCCCGCCCGGAATTCCTTCTCGATAGGTGGCAAGGAGCATCTTGTTCATGATCGCGGGTGAAGGGGCTCTCGGGTCACTCGGGTTTCCCTTGCATGCGTTCGAGAAGGAGCCAGCAATTGAGCAGGGCGCGGGGCAGGTGGAACGGTCCTTTCCAGAGGTTGCCTTTTATGCGGTTCGAGACGGTTCCGTCGCGGCGGAGATAGCCGAACCATTCGCCGTGCTGAGTGTCGGGGAAGTGGGTGAAGCTGTAATCGTGCAGTCTCTTGAACCAGTCGAGCCATTCGTCTTCACCAGTGAGGTAGTAGGCAAGCAGGGTGGCGTACAGGGCCTCGGTGTGAACCCACCACAGCTTGAGCTCGTGTTCGTAGGGTTCGGCGGGTTTGCCGTCGCAGTCCACGTAGTAGAGAATGCCGCGGTGCTCGGGGTCCCAGCCCTTTTCGAGCGACCACCGGAGAATCTGGATGGCTTCCTGGATGAGCGCGGCGTCGCCGCGTTCGGCGGCTTCTTCCATAATGAACCACGACGTCTCGATGGCGTGGCCGGGGAGGATGGTCCGGCCCTCGGGCGTGTCGAGAATCTTGCCGCTGGCAAGGACGGCCTCGAGCAGGCACTGTTTCTCGGGTTTGACCAGATAGTCGAAAATCTCGGCGATGCAGCGGTTGATGGTGTCGTTGTAGAGTTCACGGCCATCGGGATCCGCCTCGCGCATGACCTGGGAGGTGGCAATCAGGATCATGTTCATGCCGTGACCGCGCATCTGGCGGGTCGAGGGGAGGACCTTCGGGGGCAAGAGTCCCGGCGTGCGGTGGTACATCAGGATGAGACGGTACAACTCGCGCGCGCGTTCGAGCATTGCTTCCGACTCGATTGCTTTGCCGTATTCAGCGAACGCAATCGCGCCGAAGGTCTCTGTGTATAGATACCGCCGCTTACGCAGGGGCATGCCTTTCTTCGTAACGCTGAAGAACATTCGCCCGTCGGTGTCGAACGCATGTTCGGTGAGGAAATCGATGCCGTGCGCACCGATATCAAGCCACTCGGGCTTCTTCTCGACGGTGTTGTAGAGCCGGCTCCACATCCACGCGATACGCGCCATGATCCAGATGGGTTTGTCGGTGCTGAGCAGACTGCCATCGGCATCGCGGTACACCAGAAACCCGCCGTGCTCGCGGTCGATAAAGCGCGTCTCCCACCACGGCAGCACATTCTCGAAAAGGTGGCGCTTGTAGAATTGAGACAACTGTTCGAGTTTCGCGGCGTCCATAAGCCCTCTCTCACGTCATTGTTTCGATTGCATCGCGCAGCCATGCCAGGCAGACGGCGCTGGCGGCTTCGCGGCCGTCACCCTTCAGATACTGGCCGTATGGTTCGCGCAAGTGCTCGGGAAAGCGGCCGGGATCGACGTGAGTTTCAAGGGAAACATACCCATCGTACCCGTCATTCTTGAAGGCCTCGAGCTGCTCTTGCCAGCGGCACAGTCCTTCGCCAAGAAAGACATTGGGCCGCCCGCCTCCGGCTTCGACGATGGCATCTTTCACGTGTACGTGAACCATGTCGGCGCGAATCAGGCCATAGCCATCTGGAAAGGTGGGTACGCCGTCCGATTGGGGGTCTTGCACGTGGTTGGCGGCGTCCCAGATGGCCTTGATGCGGCCGCAGTTCATGCGTTCGAGAAAGGTGCGTGCGTGTCCGGCGGTCCCGACGAAGCACGCGGCTTCGTTTTCGAGCCCGAGGATGAAATCCCCGCGTTCCAGGATATCGGGCACGGGCTTATAAGCCTCGCACATGACCTCCCACGGTTTTTCAGCCGCTTGGTCATGGTCCCAGAAGGCGAATCCACGGACCAGTCCGCATCCGAGTTCGCTGGCGATAGCGCCGCATCGGCAGAGGATGTCCATGTGTTCGGCGACTTCGGCCGGATTCTCGAGGGTGCATTTGCCGAAGGGCGACGCAATCGAGGCCACCTCGAGCCCGTGGTCAGCCACAATCCGCCGGATCTCGGCTACCTGTGGGCCGGTGAGTTCTTGGACCGGGGTATCCCACACGCCTCGGATTTCCACGCCCGCGCCGTCAAATGAACGGATGACGGCGCATGCGTGAGCCAGATCCTGGCTGATCTCATCGGTGAAGGCAGCCAATTGGAACATATCTTGCCTTACCCCGCGTTTTCGGCCTTTGTGTTGTACGGTCAGGCCGGGCGATTTGCGCCGCCCGGGAATCTATTCCGACAGTTCCTGGAGCCAGACGTTGCGAAACTGCACGTAGTTTCCGTGGGCCTGAAGCATGATGGGTCCGGGCGCGCTCGGGGGCGGCGCCAGACGTCCTTCTTCCCTCCACGCGGTGATCTCGGGCATTTCCCGGTCGTTTTGAATGAGAATGCCGTTGTGCAGCACGGTCATCCGCGGATAAGCCTCGAGTTCGCCGTCGTCGTTGAATTTCGGAGCGTGGTAGGTGATATCGAAGGTCTGCCATTCGAGAGGGGGCAGACAGGCATTCACCCACGGCGGCGACACTTTGTACAACGCGCCGCATTCGTCGTAATACCCCTCGAGGCCGAAACTGTCGAGCACCTGCACTTCATAGACGCCCTGCAAGAACACCCCGCTGTTGCCGCGGCTTTGGCCCCGTGAGCGCGGCATTGACGGCAGGCGGAATTCCACGTGGAGATGCACGCTCTCGAAGTGCTGTTTCGAGTGGAGGTTCTTGCCGTCAGGCGTGACCATCATGACGCCATCGTCTAGCAGCTCCCAGCCTTCGGGATCGCGCCACTGATCAAAGTTCGACCCGTCGAACAGCACGATGGCGTTTTCGGGAGGCGCCATGCCCATGGTCGGCGAGACATGGTAAAACTTGTCCATACCAAACGTGACCCGTCCGCGGCCGCGCGCTCCCGTGATGCCTTCGGGCGTGATTTCGCCGCGAAGACCGTGCGTATCAAAGGTGAGCTTGCCGTCCTCGAGCGTTTCTTCGACGATGGCAATGGGCGGAGCCCGCATGAACAGTTTCGAGACCAGCCGAATCTGGTATCTATCCTGGCCCAACGCAAAAACCTGCGCCGCGATATCGGGGTCGACGTCCTCGTCTTCCGACCAGCGGCCTTTCCAGTTGCCGACAAGCGGGTCGGCCTCTTCCGGGAAACAGTCCTCGAAAGTGATTGCCGCCACGGCGGCCGCGGCGAAACAGACCTGGATTGCGAACCACAATGCAGCGATGCGCATGTAATGTGTCTTGCTCATATGCGTGTTCCTCACTTGCTCGAATGCCCATGTGCGCCTGATGTGTGACGGATTTGATAGTAACAGAGTCTCGAAGCCAAAGTCATGGACCAAATCGCTGGCTATGTGCGTCACGCCGGGCAAACCTAAAGCGGCGGCAAGCCACCGCACTCCAAAGATGCCGGATCTCTCGGGGAATGTGCGAAAAACAGTCTTCCCCAGAGTGTTGCCCGGGCCGGTCTATTGCCGCAGCCTCGGCGATTTCGCCGATCAGTTCGCGCTGCTATTCGTTTCGAGCCGAGGGCCTCTGGCGGTGCCAGATCTTGTTTGCGATTTTCCATTCGCCGTCGATTTTGAGCAGCGACAGATAGTCGATGTAGTGGATGTTGGGCCAGTCCAATTCGGTCTTGACGACGGCGGCGCACCCGGCCATGTCGATGGAGAGGATTGAATTGTTGCGGCCGGCCGGGTCGGGCGCGGTGCCCCGGGTGTAGAGCACCCAGTCCTGAAATGCATGCCAATCGAGTTCGCCATCCTTGGTTCCGATCACCTGAGCTTTGGGGTGAAAGGCTTTTCGCAGGGCTTCTTCGTCATAGTCGATGATCCCGTCGAAGTAAAGCTGCACCACCGCACGAATGGCCGCTTCTTCGGGGTCGGTTTCCGGGGCGGTTTCCTGCGTTACGGCGGCCATGAGAATGCCGCCCGCTGTAATCAACACGCAAAACAGAGCCAAACCCTTGCATTTCATGTTACTTCCTCCACATCCTGTTCTTTCTCGCCATCGCCTGGGGCACGGGCTTCCATGCCCGCCAGACGGATTAATCGACGCTGCCGGAGTGGCAGCAACATCCGTCAGAAGCTGTAGGGGCCGCGGTTAAGGGCGTCGCGTATGGCCGAACGAACCTTGTTGCTTCGCACCGTGGCGGCGGTGTATCCGTCCACTTCGGTGGTCACGATCATCTCGGGAGTGTAGAGGTC
>SLSB01000223.1 GCA_007130675.1 Candidatus Hydrogenedentota bacterium
AGATCGCCGAAGTCCAGACGGGGGCGCTCAAAGACTTGGGTATCCGCTGGTGGGCTCAAGAGGCGCAGATGGTTGGGGGGCACTATCCGATGCCGAACCAGGTGCCCCTGCTGGGCGCCACACGAGGAACGAGCGGGACCCCGTTCGCGAATGAGGATGTGTACGGCTCAACGCTTCGAGGCGGCGCACCCTACATCCGTGGGCGGGAGTTTGTTGATGCCCCGCCCTTCGATCGGCGGTTGAACGTGCCCGTGATGGTTCCCAGGGTCGGCCAGATGTTTTTCGGGTTGCTGAACGAAAATGTGGACATCGGGGCGCTGGTAGATGCACTGGTGGCCGATGAAAAGGCCGAGTTGTTGGCCAACCCGCATACCCTGACGGTCAACCACCGGCCTGCCAAGATCGAAATGGTGGATCTGTTCCCCTACACCGAATTCGGCACGGAGGTGTCAGGCCGGGCACACTTCTCCGTCGAGTTTATGGAGTTGGGCATTCAGCTCGAGGTAACCCCCCACGTACACCAGGATGACACCGGCGCCTATGTGCGCCTCGAACTCAAACCCGAGGTCTCGTTCCCGGTGGGCTCGGTCAACAACGTGCCCGTGCGGTCGGTGCGCAGCGCCCAGTCCGAAGCTTTGGCGCGCAATGGCCAGACGGTGGTGGTGGGCGGCATCTATCGCAATGAGATGAAACATGTGCAGCAGGGGGTTCCGGGGCTAAGCAGGATTCCCGGTTTGGGCAAGCTTTTCAGGAGAGTCGAGGAAGCGAAAGAACAAACAGAACTCATGGTTTTTGTGACCCCAACCATTCACGAGACGCCGGAATCGGTCACATGGGATCGCATGATCAACCTTTCGAGCAGCGATTTATACGAAGCGGGGCTACTCCCTGTTGCTGCGCCTCTCACCGGCGATACGGATACGGAGGAATAGCCGTATGTCCAGTGCCGCATCCGACATCGAGAAGAGCCTTAGCCGTCGCGACGACAACCAGTTTCGGTTCGTGCTGAAAGTGCTGAACCGCCGATGGTACATCGTGTGTCTCGGCGCAGCCCTCGGGGTGCTCGGATTTGGCTTGTTCGGCTGGCTTAGACATGAGCGCGTTGTGTTATATACCGCGGAAACCGAACTCCTGGTTCAGCCATCGATGTGGGAGACGCTCTCGCTTCAGCCGCGCACCCACGGCCGCCCGCAGGTGGTCACACAAAGCCCCCGCACGATCGCGCCCGATATTGTGCGGGCGCTGGTGCAGCGCGATATTCCTGACGGGGAAACCTGGAGCCGGTTGACGACCGACGCCGAATATCAGGCCGCGGCGGATGACGTGGCCGGCTCGCTTACGATCGAGTTCAACAATCAAACAAATGCGTTGACCATCTCGTGCACCCGGCGCGATGAACGTGACGCCGCGAGCATTGCCGAGTTCGCGGCACGGGCGCTGGTGCACAATCACCGGCAGGCTCAGTTCGAAGCCGACCGTGAAAAACTGGCCTTTGTGCAGGCGCAGTTGGACCAGCTCCAAGAGGAACTCGAGGAGACCGAACGCACGGAATGGCGGTTTCGCGAAGCCATGGGGTTTCGCCAACATGACCGCATCATCGAGCGGATAAATGCGTGGAATGAGGAACTGGTCGAAGCCGAAACCACCAACGAACAGCTGCTGGCGCAGCTTGAGAATGTAAAACGCCAGCTCGAGAGAAAAGATGCGGAATTGCCCGGCGCTCTTGGCCAGGTATCCGATGCGGTGGTGAAAGAGCTGTTGCAGGAGCTCGACAGTCTCGTCAGCGAACAGTTAAGCATGAGTATTCAGTACACCGACGCCTATCCGCCACTTCAGGATTTGCGCGAGGACATCGCCGACAAGAAACTCGAGATTGTCTATGCACTGGAACAGCTCGAGCACGGCGTTGACGGAGGCACCGCGGTTTGGAGGGAGCGTGAAGACCTGAATCGGAAGTACCGCCAATTGCAGCTCGATATTCTGTCGCTTGACATACGCGCGGCCACCATTCGCAGACTGTTGCGCGAACGGCGCGAAGACCTGCCCGAGCTGGCAGATCTCAATTTCGAGCATCAGCGTCTTGTGCGTGCGGTCGAGAAGCGGCGGAGCGAGTTTGATAAGCTGCTCGACATCGAGCTCGAGCTGCGGACCTCGATGGATCGCGGCAAAGGTGAACTCACGCGCCAGATGCCCGTGCGCGTGGAATCGTTCCATAGACAGAACATCAGCCTTGCCGCCACCATCGCCATCGGCGGTCTCGTCGGTCTGTTGGCAGGGCTTGGGGCCGCGGTCATGATGGAAATGAACGACACCTCGATCAAGGGCATCGAAGACGTGGCCGAATACCTCAACCTCGAGGTGATTGGCACGATTCCAGCCATGCGGTTTGCGCGGGACGGGCGCCGCCGCGGCCATTATGTGTCCGTCGATGACGACGACCATGTACACCCGTGTATCGTTACGCAGCACGATCCGAAGTCGCCGGTGTCGGAAGCGTACCGCGCCCTGCGCACACGGTTTCAACTGGCGACCATTCAGCAGAAACCACGCACCGTGCTTGTGACCAGCGCAGTGCCCGCCGAAGGCAAGACCGCCACCGCGGTAAATATGGCGGTGACCTTCGCCAATAGCGGTATGCGCGTGCTGCTTGTCGACACGGACCTGCGCCGTCCCAATGTGCATCATGTCTTGCACATGGAGCGCGACCCCGGCTTGGCTGAACTGTTGCGCGAAGACCTCGACCCGCATGCCATCGTGAAGCCCACACGCATCGAGAACCTGTGGGTGGCCTCGAGCGGCACAATCCCGCCCAACCCCTCGGAACTCATTGGGTCGGACAAGATGCGGCAGCTTCTGTGCGATTTTGCCGAGGAATTTGATCTGGTGATTTGCGATACGCCGGCGATTCTTGTCGTGACCGATCCCGTGTTGCTGGCATCAAATGTAGATTCCGTGGTGCTGGTTGTCTCGGTGAACTATGCGCGGCGCGAGAGCATTGCCCACGCCAAGAAGCTGCTTGAAGCGGCCCATGCGGATATCGCGGGGGTGGTGCTCAACGGGCTGACGGAGAGCCGCAGCCATCACTACTACTCGCACTACTATGAAGAGCCGGGCGAGGACCGGCCGCGGACATAGGGTCCGCTGCAAGTGCGCGGCGGGAACGGTTGTCTGCGCTGACCAAGCATATTCGAGGGATTGCTCTTGACGCTTTCTGGCTACTCTGATTATCAAATCGGCCGCGGCGAAATGGCTGAAAGCCGCATGGAACTGCCCGTCTTCATTCTTTTTCTGCTGTTCACCAGCCTCGTTGTATTGGCCTTTTACCTGATTACGTACAACGTGGCCTACACCATTGCGTTGGGTGTGGGTCTTTTTGCTTTCTGTTGCACCCTCGTGAAAGTCGAAGTGGGCGTTGCCATGCTGGTTGTGGCGATGGTGTTGTCCCCCGAGATTGATGCGGGCCCGGTCGGCATAACCCGCCAGGCGCTAATCCTGCGTTATGACGACGTGCTGATTGGGTTGGTGTTTCTAGGGGTGTTGTTCCGTCAGGCATGGGAGGGCAAACCCATCGTGTGGCGGCCCAGCCCGATCAACATTCCCATCGTTCTTTATTACGGCGTTGCCATTTTCTCCACCCTGAAAGCATTGCGGCTTTCGCTGCCGTACTGGGACCGGCCGGTTGCTTTTCTTGTGCTGGTAAAGATGGCCCAGTTCTATATGGTGTTTTTTCTGGTGGGCAATGCCATCAAAGACCTTCGACAGGCGCGCTGGCAATTGCTGGTGTTCTTTGCAGCATCGCTGTGCGTCTCCTTTTATGCGATAGCGAACGTGGGCACGGGCATGCGTGTCAGCGCACCGTTCGAAACGGGTGGCAGCGAACCCAATACGCTCGGGGGCTATCTGGTGCTCTGTATGATGCTGTCGGGCGCTCTTTTCACCCAGGCGCCCACCGGCAAGCTGAAGATGCTCTTTCTGGCGCTGTTTGCACTCGCCTTCTGGCCCTTCTTACACACGCTCTCGCGCGCATCCTATCTGGCCATGGTTGCAGGTCTTATCGCCCTTGCCCTTAAGAGCCGCTGGTACAGCGTCATCATTGTTACGGCTTTGATTCTTGTGTTTTCGTCTCTTTTTATGCCCGAGGAGGTCCAGGATCGTGTGAACTACACGTTTCAGCGCGGCTCCGGGCAAGATATCACCATTCGAGGGCGCGAAACGGGGCTTCAGGTTGACTCTTCCACCTATGAACGCATTTATGTCTGGGAAAAGGTTCGTTTCAATCTCCGGGTGTGGCCCTGGTTCGGTGGGGGAGTGGCATGGGGCAACGTGCTTGATAGCCAGTACGCCAGGGTTGCCATCGAAACGGGTTTAATCGGTCTGGCGGCGTTCCTGTTTCTCCAGTGGCGCGTGTTGCGGACCACGTCACAGGCCCATCGTTGGTCAAAAGATTGGGTGGGCCGTGCCTTGGGGCTCGCGGGCTATGTTGGCACGATCGCGCTGATCGTTCACAGCTTGGGCACCATCTCGTTTCTCATTGTGCGCATCATGGAACCCTACTGGTTCTTGATCGCGCTTGCCGTGGTGGCGCGTTCCGAGGCCATCGAAGACTATCTCCGCGAGCGGGAAAAGATCCGCGAGCCCGCGGCGGAGCCGCACGGCAAGACCGAAGCCCAAGGTGCGGCTTGACAGCGGGTTCCTCGCCCCGACGGCCCGCACATTTCCCGCGGCGTCAGGTGGTTCTGGTATAATCGAGCCCCGAAGCTCTCTGCACAAGGAAACGGGTTACAGACCGGAGGACAACCGATGAAAGACTGCGCCAAGAAAGCTTGTTCGTTGCTGTGCGTGCTCGTGGTGGCGGGTATGGTCCTGGGCATTGTGACGGCCGCTGAAGCAAGTGCCCTGCGGGCAGGCGTTTCCAAGGTCGACATCACGCCCGAGCCTCCCATCCAGCTCTCCGGGTATGCTAACCGGACGGAAGAGGCTGGTGAAGTCAGGCAACCGCTGTATGCCAAAGCGCTCGCCATCGAAAGCGAAAATGCACCTCTGGCGATATTGCTCGTCGTCGATCTGATTTCCGTTCCCGAGTGGCTCACCAATGACGTGGCCGAGCGGCTCGAAGCAGAAGCAGGCATCGCACGGGCGCAGGTCGCACTCGCCGCGACGCATACACACACCGGCCCGGCGTTGAGCCGAAGCATACCCGGGCTGTTCAGTCACGAGATGGATGATGGAACACTCGAGCGCACCGATGCGTATTCGAATGGGTTGGCGGACAAACTGGTCGAGGCGGCGCACGCGGCTATTGAAGACCTTGCTGATGCCGAGCTGGCATGGGGCCAGGGAAGCGTGGATTTCGCCGTCAATCGCCGTATTCTGCGGGACGGGCGCTGCGTCGGCATGGGCCCGGTGCTCGAAGGCCCCGCCGATCACGACATGCCTGTACTGGCCGTGCGTGATTCCGATGGCGCATTGCGCGCGGTCTTGATCAACTACGCTTCCCATTGCACCACCTTGACGGGCCACCATAACTTCGTGCATGGCGACTGGGCCGGCGAGGCGGCTGCACGCATCGAGGCGGCCAACGAAGGTGCGGTCGCCATGATCGCGATTGGCTGCGGCGCCGACGCCAATCCCGAGCCGCGGGGCGAATTCGAGCATGTCGCCCAGCACGCTCAGGCCATCGCGCAAGAAACGGCCAAGGTGCTCGAGGGCATCATGACGCCTTTGAGCCGTGGGCCGGAGGGCTTGGTGCGCGCGGTGGCTCTACCCTTTGCCGACGGCGAATCTGAGTTGACCTACCCGATCCAGACGTGGGCCTTCGGCGATGAACTTGCCATGGTCTTCCTTCCGGGCGAGGTAACCTCGCCGTACGCGCTGCGTTTGAAGCGGGAACTGGATCGCCGCCGCCTGTGGGTCAACGCATTCGCCAACGACGACCCCTGTTACATCACTTCGGCGCAGGAGATCCGCGAGGGCGGCTACGAAGTCGAGCGCTCGATGGATTTTTATGGGCAACCCGGGCCGTTCTCTCCCGAAATTGAAGACATCGTGATTCACGCGATTCATGACATGCTGACCCCGCGCTTTGCGAAACCCGAGCGGGCGCGTGCGCAATTGCGCGAAGGCAACGAACCCCGACGCATTACTGGGGACGACGGCGGCTATTTGCGGTTGACGGCGGACGCGGGCCAGCCGTATGGGCCAGGCATTGCATACAAGCAGGAACCTGGGTGGGAATCGTTCGGAGGCTGGACCGCCGATGACCATGTCGAATGGCAGGTCGAGGTACCCGAGGCTGGCGCCTACGAAGTGTGGATGGAATGGTCCGCGCCACCGCATAGCGCCGGGCATCCCTACGTCTTTCTTGCGGGTGACCGTGCGTTGCGCGGGTTCACCGAGAGCACGGGCCGCTGGGAGGATTTCCGGCGCGCAAAGATAGGCCAGGTCCACATTCCGGCGGGATCGCTTACCATGGCGTTGAAACCTGCGGCCGATGTAGGCGAATCGCTGCTCGAGCTCCGCGAGATTCGGCTAATCCCAGCGCAATAGGGGCAGGTAAGACGCGGCAATACGGTGTGTTGACACCGGTAAGGCCGCGGGGTCATGATGGGCACAGAGATTGCTGCGCATTCGAGGCCAACGCACAGTAAGGGAGGCGGGGCCAAAGAATGAATGGACGAGCCCTCATCAAACAGGCGGGCGCGGGCAAATGCTGCAACGAAACAAGACTACGGAGGTAAGACCGATGCGTGAACGAAAGATCAACCGCCGCAACTTTCTGGGAACCGCCAGTGCCGCGGGAACCGCCTCGCTGCTCGCGGGTTCGGGCCGGGCTTTTGGGGGAGCTGTACCGGAAGGCGAAAAGCTGGCAATCGATGGGGGGGCGCCGGTGCGCGAGACGCCGCTTGGGTCCGGGATGTACGGTCCCCAATTCTACGACGAAGTCGAGCAGCGCGAACTGCTCGACGTACTGGCCTCGAAGAGACCCTTCCGGCACAGTGCCGGGGACTCGAAGGTGCTCTTGTTCGAGAAAGAGTATGCGGAGCACCTCGGCGCGAACCACGCGCTCGGCCTGACCTCGGGCACCACGGCCTTGATGACCGCCATGGCGGCGCTCGAGGTTGGCCCCGGAGACGAGGTCATCTTGCCCGCCTGGACCTGGTACTCGGATTACGACGCGGTGATCCACGCCGGAGCGTTGCCCGTATTCACCGAGATTGACGAGTCGTTCAACATGGACCCCGAGGACATCGAGCACCGCATTACGCCTCGCACGAAAGTCATCGCGCCGTCGCATCTCCAGGGGTGCCCCGCCGATATAGAACCGATCATCGAGATTGCGCGGAAACACAACCTGCGCGTTCTCGAAGATTGCGCGCAATGTGTTGGCGGACGCTATCAGGACCAATACTTAAGCACCCTTGGCGACATCGGCATCTTCAGTTTCCAGGAGAGCAAGACGATCACCGCCGGCGAAGGCGGGGCGCTCGTGACGAACGATCCCGAGGTGTTCGAGCGGGCTGTCCGTTTTCACGATGTGGGTATCCTGCGCGTCCACAGCGTGGCCCTCGAGGGCGGGACGCTCGAAACGTTTCCCTCCACCAATTTCCGTATGAGCGAGTTCACCGGGGCCGTTCTCCGTGGGCAGCTCCAGAAGCTCGAGGCCATTGTCGGGGCCAATCGCGCCCATGCCCGCGCGGTTCGCGAGGGCATTGCCGATCTTCCGGGAATTCGCCTGCGCAAGCAGTCTGACCCCGATGGCGACGTGGGCGAGATGGTGTTCCTGATCCTGGACACGCGCGAGCAGGCGCGGCAATTCATGCGCGCGCTGAACGCCGAAGGGATTTCGGCCCGGCCGCCGGGCGGCTCGGCGGTTCTGCCGGCCGTCCCGCATATCGAGAACAAGGTGACGCTCCATCCCGATTGGCCGTCGTTTAACAGTCCGCAGGGCCGAGCGATCCAGTATGGCCGTGAAAGCTGCCCGCGCACGATCGATATCCTGCAGCGGGCCGTCGGTGTGCGCATGAACCCAAGCTATACCGAGCAGGATGTGCAGGACATCATCAGGGCCATCCGCAAGGTATATGTGACGATCTGAGGATGTTTGATGGAGTGCCGAGCACCGGGAACTTGAAGAGAACTATCGTGACCAAGGCAGCGAGGATCGCGGCAGTGAGCATGCTTGCCGCCGCGGCGGTAACCCATGCCAGTGAACCGCCGGGGCTTCAAGTCAATGAACAGGGCGTCCTCGTGAAGGACGGACAGGCGTATCGCGGGATCGGGGTCAATTATTTCAATGCCTTCCTGCGCCGCTTGAGGGATCCGGCCGACACCAGCTACCGCGAGGGCTTCGCGACCCTCGCCGAGAAGGGCATCCCGTTCGTGCGTTTCGCCGCGTGCGGCTTCTGGCCGGTCGAATGGCAACTATACCTCGACGACCCGGACGCCTACCTGACGCTACTCGATGACGTTGTGGAAACGGCTGAGCGTACCGGCGTTGGGCTGATTCCCAGCCTGTTCTGGTTTAACGCTTGCGTGCCGGATATCGTGGGCGAACCGCGCAGCGCCTGGGGAGATCCCTCGAGCAAGACCTCCGCGTTCATGCGGCAATATGTCGAGCGCGTGGTGCCCCGCTACATAGACTCGCCGGCGATATGGGCGTGGGAACTTGGCAATGAGTATGATCTGGCGATGGATTTGCCCAACGCCGCGGAACAGCGGCCCTATGTGCATCCGCACTTGGGCACTCCCGAAGAACGCACCGAAGAAGACGACATGACCACCGAGATGGTGGTGACGGCCTCCCGCGAATTCGCCCAAGCCGTCAGACAGCATGATCCGCACCGCGCCATCACCACCGGCCACAGCCTGCCGCGCCCGGCCGCCCACCACATGCACACCGAAGGGACGTGGACCCGCGACACGCGCGAGCAGTTCCAGCAGCGTCTCATTCTGACCCATCCTTCGCCCATCGACTTGGTCTCGGTGCATGTGTATCCCTTTGACCCGCAGGGCCGGTTCGACGGCGAGACGACGTATGAAGAAATCCTGTCGCTGGCCATGGCAGCTTGTCAACGCGAAGGAAAAGCTCTGTTCGTGGGTGAATTCAGCGCAGCCGACGTGGAAACTCACGAAGGACCCCTCGGCCCCAGACACGAGAACCGCGTACTGCTCGATGCCATCGTCTCGAGTGGGGTCCCGTTGGCAGCCATCTGGGTCTTCGACCTCGAACAGCAGGCCGACACGTTCAACATCACTCCTTCCAACGAACGGGCTTATCTGCTGGACTGGGTCGCCGAAGCGAACAAGCGCATGCAACGGTGACCAACCAGCACCCGGATTTAGGCGGTCTTCGGCAACATGCCCCGATAATCAAAGTGGCGAAGCCACCCGGCGCTGACTCCATTCCTATCGATGCGATTCGGCAGAATCTTCGGGCACAAATTCCAGAATTCCCGACTTCTTTGAACCACTTCAGGATGCGGGCTTATCATGGTGGTTTGATGCCGGCCCCATGATGGAGGGTGAAGTTTCGTGCGCGTTCGCCCCATTGACACCCTGCCGGACAATCTTCCCGAGTTTATCGAGGAAGTCGCGGCGGGTTTGACCGGGCTCTATGGTCCTGCCGCGGGAGCAGCGTACCGCCGGGCCGCGCCGAAGGCCATCGAAACGGCGATGCGTTCGCCTCAAGTACACACCTACTGCGCGCAGGCTTCGGGCGAGGTGGCGGGGCTGGTTATGGCGCACTTTCAAGACGGGGCGGGCCGGGTTCCATTCATCCATGTGCTCGCCCGGTACTGCGGAAGAAAAATCGAGCATCGTCTGGTTAAAGAGGCCGTTGCGCCATTGCGCACGTGCGGCGTGGATCATATTGTCTCGGAGTGCATCGCTTTTTGCGACATTGATTTGCGGAAATCTTTCACGCCGTTGGATTTCCGGGTGTTTTCGCGCCAGCTCATGATGGCCGAAGCACAGATGGTCTCACACTTGGGCACAGCCGCCTCACGGTCTGTTTCGTGCACCGCGCTCGATATGCATAGCGCAGGGGAGACCATTGCTGCGGCGTATGCGGATCATACAGAGCGCGATCTTCATCCCGATGTCCAGGATCCCGCTGCCGCCGAACGATACATCCAAGCCACCCTGCGCGGCGCCTATGGATTGTGCTGTCCCGAGTATGTGCGCGTGATTCGCGAGCATGGCCGAGTGGCGGCCGTCATTCTTGGCTGTGAAGTGGCGCCGGGCGTTGGCTTCGTATTGCAGGTGGCTGTCCGTCCGGATGCGCAAAACCGTGGCTTGGGCGAGGCGCTCGTGCAGGATCTGGCGTCTTGCTTTGTCAAGCAGGGCATTGAAAAGGTCGCGCTGGGCGTGACGATATCCAACAAGGCGCGTGATTTGTACGTGCGCCTGGGCTTCGAGCCGCTGCGCGATGTCGAGGCTTTCGTCTGGCAAAGACCATCCGTTGGCGTGGCGGCGTCTTCCCTGCGGAAGAAGGTTTCCAGGGTTGCTGCAAGATCCGCGCGGCGGGAATGAGGCGAGCCTCTTGGTATGGTATATTGCAGACGAGGCGCCAGGCCGCGATGTGGCGCCGCACGAACAGAAGATTCAGGTGCAACATGCCTGTGGTGGCAGGCCGCATGTGGGTTTGCCTCCCAAGCTTCCGGGTGCTATCCTGCGCTCATAGGACTGAGAAAAGGCCTTGCGGCGACCGCGTGCAGTTATGACACGAGGAAGGACGCATCAAAACAAGGGCGCGCGGCGCAAGGACTTGCGTTGACACAAGATTACCCTCAGTCTAGAATGATTCCGGAGCAGGATGAGCGCGTGTGTTTAGACATGATGATATGGCGTTGCGCAAGGAGGTCTGCGGGCGCATGTCGGCCATTGTGTATGTGACGATTATGCTTGCGGTGATAAGCGTGTGCACGCTTGTGAGTGTGCCTCCCCTGTTTTTCAGGAAGTGCCCCGCATGCGGGGTTCGAAACTTTCTCGAGGCCCATACCTGCAAGGGTTGTAAGGCTCCGCTGCCGGATGACGACGGGCAGGACACCACGTCTTGTGGCCGGCATGGCGGCGGGTGCTAAGGAGAACGTACTGTGGCATCGTCGATGATGAGCTGCCCCTATTGCGGAAAGCTGACGGATCCGCGGCTGGACAACTGCGTTCATTGCGGGGGATTTCTGCGAAAGAAGCCCGGCCCGGGCCAGCGGCGCAGCAGCGGCGAAAAGGAGACGTGTCCAACCTGCGGCGCATTGGTGCAGGCGGGCGACATTATCTGCGTTGCATGCGGCACCAACTTGCTGACCGGCCAGCGTATCACCGAGGAACAGGCCGCCGCGGCCAAACCGGCCAAGCGCAAGCTGAAACTTCCATCTATCGACGTCAACCTGAAATGGGTGGCCGTGGGTACGCTTGGGTTTCTTGTGATGGTGATTGTGCTTCTTCTGTTGGCCTGGTTTCTCAGCCGGGACCCTGTCCAAATCGCAATCGAACAATACAACAGAGGCCACATCATCGAGGCGGTCGAGACCCTCGAGGATTATCTCCATGCAGTCCCCGATTCGGTGGAAGGTCACCAGGCGTTGGCATGGATTCATTGGGAAAATGCGAATTATGCCGTAGCAGCCGAGCAGCTTGCCAGTGTGGTGCGCCTGGCGCCCGGGCGGCGCGATGCCCATCTGGGGCTTGCGCTGAGCTGGGCGAGCACCCGTGATCCCGGCAACCGGCGGCGGGCTATTGCCGCGCTCGAGGAAATGGTCACGCGATTTCCCGGTGACGAGCAGGCCTGGTATCTGCTTGGCCTGCTTCGTGGTATCGAGGGCGACTTTGACGCCCAGGCTGAGGCGCTGCGCGAGGTGGCTGCAACAGACGGTGCGCGCGCTTTGTCAGCCCGGCGGCTTCTGGCCATAAGCAGTGCGTTGCGGGGCTATACTTCGGCTGCCCAGCGGGCTATCCAGGAGATTGTCGCGTATGCGCCTAATGACGGAGATGTGCTCGCGACAGCGGCCCTCATCGCCTCGGAAGAAGCCGACTGGATTGCGGCGACGGAGTACCTCAGAGCTGCTGTAGACAGTGGTACGGGATTTGACGACGAAGCGCTGACACACCTCGGGATTCTATTGGTTTCGCGAGGCCGGTTCAGCGAGGCCAAAGGCTATCTTGGCCGGGCCAAGGCGCTTGACGAGACCAATCGCCGCGCTCAGCTTTTCCACGCGGTTTGCCAGCGCGAACTGGGTTTGTACGAAGAGGCCATGCGCGAATTGGACCCGCTCGTGAGGACCACAGGGCCGCTTGCCGCACAGGCGGCTGTCGAGATGGCGCGCGTTCATCTGGTTCTCAACGATCCGGTGCGCGCCATGCAAAGCGTACAGCAGGCCATTGACCTCGGCGCCACGGGGGCGACCGTGCATACACTTCAGGGCCGCGCCCATGCACGGGCCGGCGAACATGCCGCGGCGCGCGATGCGTTCCGAAGAGCCATGCAGGCCGACGCAGAGTACGCGCCCGCATATCTCGAATTCGGTCTGTATTTCCTTCAACAAGGAGCAATGTCAGACGCGATCGAGCAGTTTGAACGTTATCTAGGACTTATCGACCCCGACATCGATGATGCGCACGCTGACGAAGTGCGGACGCTTGTGGCGCAGCTCAAGGAAACGGTCGGGGCTGCTCAGGGTGCTACCTAACCGCGAGGGATATGCCGATGCGGAACAATACGGTGCGTCTTGCTCTCATCGGGCTGTTGTGCTTCAGCACGTCCGCGGCCGCATGGGGGCCGCAATCTCAAATCGCTATCGTATCCACGGCCGGGCGCATGCTGGCCAAGGAACGCGTGGCGCCGCTGTCTCGAATGGAGCGAGAAATCCGGCAGGGTGCATCGCTTACTTCAGGCGAGTTGGAGTTGTTAATGCCCTACGCCGAGACGCAGCCGGTGCGCGCGATTCTAGGCGAAATGGAGGTGCTTCGCGCGGTCCGGGAGGCGGGCGTCGATCCCTATTTCGCTTTTCGTTTGGGCGTTCTGGGCAAAGTCACGGCGATTGCCACCGCTCCCATGCGAACGGCCGAACCCGTCTATCGAAGAATGTATTACGACGACGTGGATCAACGCATCACCAGGCCGGGCCTGGACTTGAAACCCCGCGAAATGGTGGATTCCGCGACGTACTTCGCGCGACTCGACCGCGAAATCGAGGCGCGGCAGGCTCAGCTCGAGCGCGATTACCGGGCTGGACTGGGCTTCGAGGGGACTGCACGAGCCACCTTTGGCCAAGACATTAGCCGCTCGATCAACGCCGTGGGCGACGTCTGGTATACCGTGCTTCAGCGGCGCGGGATCGCGGCGGGGGTCTCGCAGGAGCAGAAACGAACGTATATCCGGCGCGCCATGGCCTTTTACATCGACCGCGGCAGCTTGGGCGAAATCAATGCCGCGTATAAGCGTTTCGAAACGCTTAATGTGCATACCGCCGACCTTATGAAAGAAATCGGCGACATGATGTACGAAGCCGGAATGCGCGAACGTGCGGTCCAGGAATATCTCGCCGTGCTCGAGAAGGAACCGGATCGCAGAGATGTTGTCCGCCGTATTGCAGAGTACTATATCGACCTGGCCGACGAAGAACTCGACAACGATCGCCTCGAGACAGCGCACGACTACTACGCGCGGGCGCTCCAGGTTGACCCGCTGCATCCGTTTGCGGAAGCCAAACGCCTCACGACAGCCAGGCTCATTCGCGACCGGGATGCCCGGCTTGCCGCCACGCGCGCAGCCATCGCCCAAGGACGCGATCTCGAGGAGTCAGCAGAGTTGAGGGCCGATACGAGGCGATATGCCGAGGCCATCACCCAGCTGCGCGACGCCCTCGAGCTTTACCGGGAAGTCACCAGCGAGTTCGTCATCGAGAGACGCGCCGCGCAAGCCGGCATCAACCGGGTGACCGCGCGATTGCGCGACATGCGCGCCGGGCTCCAGGAAAGCGCCGCGGAACTCACCGGAGCGGGCAGCAGCATCGACGTGGCGGACCTGGCCGACACCGAGGGCGCGCTCCAGCGTGAAACCCTTTACAAAAGGATGATCGAAAACGCGTACGAACAAGAGCTCGAGCGCCTTCGCCCCCAAGTCGAGCTGCGGATCGACGAGCAGAATTGAGCCGCCCTTCCGCGATGCTCGGGGTTTGCCCCTGGGACGCCGCAATGCGGATATGCGGTCCACGCACAAAAAACTGCCGAACCTGACAATAGCGCAATGGCCGCCGCGTTCGGAACTGCTTCAGGTTGAACCCCAGTGGTCTGTACCGTTAGTGTGGGTCCACCGTATTGCCATGCATTTTGCAGATTCTGTGCCGCTTAGCCAGTTGCGGCGGCAACCTCCAAGGAGAAAGAGATGCTGCCTTCGACGCACACAGTCTTGAGCCTGGTCGTTGCGCTAGTCTGTCATGCGCCGGTTTGGGCGTCGCAGGAAGGCGCATTCTTCGGCGTCGTGGGCTTTGGGGCGGATACCCGCGCGGGAACCGATGGCGAGGTGCTTCGTGTGACCACGTTGGACTCGGAAGGCCCCGGCTCGCTTCGTGCGGCCATCGAGACGCCGGGTGAGCGCCTCGTCGTCTTTGAAATCGCAGGGGTGATAGATCTCGACGGACGCAACCTTTCCATCCGTGAGCCATTTCTCACCGTGGCCGGTCAAACGGCGCCCTCGCCCGGCATCACAATCATTCGAGGCCAGGTTTCCGTGCACACACACGATGTCCTCATTCAGCATGTGCGCATTCGCCCGGGCGATCGCGGCCACCCCAAACGCAGCGGCTGGGAAGCCGACGCTCTCTCGACCTCGGGCAGCGACGCCTACAACATTGTCATCGATCAATGCTCGCTTACTTGGGCGACCGACGAGAACCTCTCGGCGTCCGGTCCGCGCCTCGATGGCCCCGACGCCACCAGCCGCCGGATCACGTTCAGCAACAATATCATTGCCGAATGCCTGCACGACTCGACGCACCCGAAGGGGCCGCATTCCATGGGGTCACTGATACATGATTTCTGCCGGGAAATTGCGATCATCGGCAATCTCTACGCACACAACAACCAGCGCAACCCCTATTTCAAAGCCTTTACCACGGGCGTGATCGTCAACAACCTCATTTACAATCCCGGCACGCATGCCATTCAACTCGGCTTCTCGCCCCCGGAATGGCGTGATTCGCACTACGACCCCGAAAACTGCCGCCTTAGCATCGTGGGGAATGTGCTCGTTCATGGCCAAGATACCCGGGAAGGGCTACCCTTGGCCACTCGCCCGGGCGATGTATATTTCGAGGACAACCTGGCCTTCGATACTGAAGGCAATCCCGTCGACATCTACGACAGAACGATCACGCACCTCGAAGAAAAGCCCCTATGGCCCGAGGGATTGACCCCCATTCCCGCCGCTCAAGTGGCCGAGCACATTGTCGAAAACGTCGGCGCACGGCCCTGGGACCGCGACGAAATCGATCAGCGGATTATACAAACCTTCGTCGAGCGGACCGGACAGATCATCGACAGCCAGGAGGAGGTCGGCGGATACCCGCGCCACGAGCCTGTCACACGCGCGCTGGATGTGCCCGAAACCAACCGCCGCGAATGGCTGGCCTCATTTGCCCAACAGCGGTAGAATCTCTCGGCGCGTTGCACAAAGCCCCGCGCAATCGGCCGGGCGAAACGCGGATGGCCCGAACAGACCCATCTTGCGAACATCTTGCGAAAGAAGGTTGACTTCACGACGCCGCAAATTGTAAGATCGGGCGTGTGCCGAGGTAGCTCAGTTGGTAGAGCAGCGGACTGAAAATCCGCGTGTCGGCAGTTCGATTCTGCCCCTTGGCACCATTTTTTTAGCTGGAGTAGCTCAGTTGGTAGAGCACATCACTCGTAATGATGGGGTCGGGGGTTCAAGTCCCCCCTCCAGCTCCACATAGAACAAGGATCTGCGCAAGTCTGTGCGGGTCCTCTTCGTTTCCCGTAACGCCACATTCACTCCAAAGAGCTCTTGTCCACCCCTTGGCACTGGGTGTTTGGTCGTCTGGGCAAGCGGGCGAGAGTATGCGGTTAAAATCCACCAATCGCCCCGAAAACAAAGGGTTTCGGTGCTCTTATGCCGAAACTCGGGGCTATTCCGCGGCGAATCCGAACGGGTTGGTGAAGGTGCGGTGCACATGCCCGCCTTCTTCGCGGACCAGTTCGGCGCGCACGTAGGAACCGATGCCTGGCGTTGCTTGGTATTCCAGCGCATCGCCCACATGGACAACCCGGCCCCCAGGCCAAGGGCTATCGCTGGTCCTGTAGTCCGCGACGGGTTCGAGCGACTCGGGTGCGGAAATCCAGCGCACTTCGTCGCAGTGTTTGGTGCGCAGTGTAATAAGGCCCTCCTCGGTGTCGGTAACCACCGCCAAGAGCTTCGGAAACACGTCCAGTTGCGGCGTCTCGACCCGGTAGTTGACCTCGCGTGTCGACGAGGAGAAACAAAAAGCGCCCGAGAGCATCGCCCGCCGCACGTTGGTGGACGTGGGCGCGTCGAGAAAGAAGGTAGTGAACGATTGGCGTGCGTTTTCGAGGTTGTGCATGTCATCGGTGCCGAATCCCCAGATGGGGCGCTGGGGCATAAAGCGCGCAAGCAACTGGTCCCACAACCCCTCATCGTATGCGCGATACTGCTGGGCACAGTTGGTCACCTCGATCCCGACGAGGCAGTCCGCGGGGTTCTTGCGGTAGCGTTCGACGTACCAATCCAGCGGCTTGCGCTCCCACCAGGCGTGTTCGTCAGAAACGCCGGGGTGATTGAGGATAGCCAGGCCCTGCTTGGCGCGAATGCCCTCGAGTTGGTCGTCCTCCCAGATCTCGTTGCCCTCGGCGTCGACGATTCCGCCATAGGGGGCGCTTCCTCCCGTTCGCTCGTACCACACCCCATAGTCGCTGAAGTAGCTGTTGATGTGGTGCCTGAACGTCAGTTCGTTTCCCTGAATGCCCGCCATGCCCAGCTCATCGGGACTCGGGCAGCCGTAGTCGGTCCATGGCCATGTGGGATTGGCGGGATAATTCTCCGGATACGGCTCCTTGGGGTAGGGGCTGGCTGCTTCCGGCGGCAGCTGGTTCCACTCGATGCGTGCGTTGGGCCGGTTCCAGTCGTGGTCGGTAATCGAGAGGATCTCGTATCCCGCGCGCCGGTAAGCGAGCACCACTTCTTCGACCATCTGATAACCGTCGCTTTGCAGTGTGTGGAGGTGCAATGCCGCCCGGGACCGTGCCGCCCGTTGCCAGTCTATCCCCGCATAGGGGTTGACGGCCAACGTCCGCGCTCCATCCGCGCCTGCCTTCTTTCCAGGGAGCAAAGCCCAGGCCGCAACGCCTGCGCCCAAGGCCTTGAGCGCTTCCCGGCGGGTGAGGGCGCCATAAGGGTGAGAATCGGACCGTACTTGCGACCTTTTCATGCTCGGAAGGGCTCCTTTGGAATCGTAGGGATTCTTTCGTTTGCAAAACGTTCTCGTATGCTTTGAGCCTACACCATTCGACGGTGTGATTCACCCTTTGCTGAAGCAGCTCGGCTGTTGCTGAAAGACCGGGGTTTATGCCACCATGATGTTGAATCGGCGGCTGTTGGTTCAACCACCATCGCAGGAGGATATCACGATGCCAACCTATTCGTACGGCTGCGAAGGTTGCGGGAAGACATTTTCCCTGAAAATGACCGTAGCTGAACACGACAAGAAGAAGGTCAAGTGCCCCAAGTGCGATAGCCGCAAGACCCGGCAACAACTCGGCTTGTTTGGGGTCAAGACATCCAAGAAGAGCTGAGTGCCGGTGTGCGGCCAGTTACACCCCGCGTTGCGCGGTGAAACGCGCCCCGAGTCCCGATTCAGCGGAGAGATGCGTTGTGCACAGAGTAAACCGTTGATGAAGACAACGATTATCGCGAATCCTATCGCTGGGAATGGCCGGGGGCAGCGTTACGCCGATGCTCTCGAACAGGCGTTGCAAGAGCGCGGCATCGAGACCACGCTGCATATCACGGCCAACGCGGGGGACGGCCAGCGGCTCGCGAACACGGTCGAGGGCGGTTATATCGCGGTAGTCGGCGGCGACGGTACTGTAAACGAGGTGTTGAATGGACTGAGCGACAACTCCGTGTGTCTGGCGATTCTGGCCGCAGGGTCCGTGAATGTGGTGGCCCGCCAACTGCAGTTTCCCCAACGTCCCGAGGTGCTGGCTGACTGGATAACGGCTGCAAAGACGCGGCCCATGGATGTGCTCGAGTGCGGTGGGCGTCGCGCGATACTCGGGGGCGGCGCGGGATTTGACGCGGCCGTTGCGGAACGTGTGAACGCCTCGCGGGGGGACAAACTCGGCCTGTGGCGGTGGGTGATGCCCACCCTTCAGACGGTCTGGGCACGCCCGTATCCCATGATTCGGGTCACTGTTGACGACCGTGAGGTGTGTGCAGCCTCGCCCTATGTGATTGTGGGCAACTGCCCGTTTTCCGCAGGCAGTTTTCGTGCGACGCCCCGGGCCAAGACCGATGACGGCCTTCTTGATGTCGTCGCGGTGAAACGGTTCGGCCCGCTCAAGATGATCTCGCTTGCCTTGGGGTCTTTCCTGCCTTCGTTTCCCGAACGCGCCGACTTGGTGTATGTGCAGGGCCGCCACGTGGATCTGGAGCCGGTCGACAACTCCCGCGTGCCGCTTCAGCTCGACGGCGATCCCGCCGGGACACTTCCGGCGCAATTTGACGTGCTTCCTGACGCCTGCACCGTGCTCGCCCCGCCACAAAAGCCTTCCCCATCCCGATGAGAGAGGAGACGGCCAAGAGAGCGCTCTGGTCTGCGTTCGTCTCTACTCGAGCGTCCACTCGCCGCGGTATTTACGGGTGAGGAGTCCGTTAAGCGAGGGCTCGTTCGGGAAGGTCTCGGTCTCGGGGTCCCATTCGAACGTCGCGTCCAGCTCGCAGGCGATCTGCCCGAGGTGGCCTATCGAAGCCGAGCGGTGTCCCGCGTTGACCGGCGCACTCGTCTCCTCGCGAGACCTGACGCAATCGAGGAAGTCGCGCACATGGTTGTGTTCGCGGCGGAACCGAAAATCGCTGTCTTTGAATTGCAGTTCCATCAGCTCTTCGTTGCTGGCCCTGAGCTCACCGCGGTCCACGTAGATCCATTCGCCGCTTGTGGCGATGAAGTGCGTGCCCAGCCGGCCGCCCGCGGCGGCCTTAAACTCCTCGGGCATGTCGCTCGCATTCGCCACGGTCATGGTGATGCCACCCTCGTATTCACACTCGAAATGGTAGCGTGCGGGCGCATCGTAAAGGTTATTGCGCTCGTTCAGCATCTCCCAGCGTATTCCCTTGACCCTGATGGGCCCCGTGTTATCCCAGCCCATGGCCATGTGGGCGATATCTCCATGGTGGCCTATCCAGTCCATCATCTGCCCGCCGCCGAAAGCCATCCACCAGCGCCAATCCCAATCGTAACGCCTGGGATGGAACGGTGTCCAAGTAGCGGGCCCCACGTAGAACTCCCAGTCGAGATGCTCGGGCGGCGCGGGAAACTCGTCGACCCAGATGTGGTTGCCGTAATCGGGAAGGCTCACATAGATGTGCTTGATTTGGCCCAGATACCCGTTGCGCACCAGTTCGCAACCGCGCTTGAAGCGGTTGTCCGAGCGCTGCTGACTTCCGACCTGGAACACGCGCTGGTTGTCTTGCACCGCTTTGACCAAGGCCCGGCCCTCGCCCAACGACCATGTCAGCGGCTTTTCGCAATAGATGTCTTTGCCGTTCTTCGCGGCCTCGATGCAGTTGAGTGCATGCCAATGATCAGGCGTGCCGACGATCACCGCATCGATGTCGTCACGCGCGCACAATTCCCGGAAATCCCCGTAGGTCTGGCAATCCTCGTTGCCGTAGAACTCGTCGATCTGTCTCTTGGCGTTCGCCAGCGTGTTCGCGTTGACATCGCACAAGGCCACCACCTGTGTGCCCCGCTGGTTGAGTGCATTTCCGGTAAGCCCGCGGGATTGGCCGCCTGTGCCGATCACCCCTATGACGATGCGCTCGCTGGGGGCGGCGTTGCCTTCTCTGCCCAGGGCCGCCGCCGGGATAATGTAGGGCGCAGCAATCGCCGCACCGGTTGCCGCGACAAATGCGCGCCGCGATACGGTTGTCTTCTTGTTCTGGTGCATATAGCATAACCTCCGTTTCGGCCCTAATGCGTTCACGGGCAGTGGCCCCCCCGACGGAATCCGGAAACTCACCCCCGGCACAAAACTTCACTATCTTAGACCCCCCCGGCCGTGGATTCAAGTGACAGACGCTCCCAATCCGCCGCGGACAAGCATCGGCCAGAGCGGAGCGAGCGCCCCGTTATGCGTGCGCTCCGACTGTCGGGCGTCATTTCCCTGATGACCGCCGGAGGCAGTTGTGGCGCTGCCGGCAACACATTACAGAAAGGGCGGCATCTTTGGAATGCGGTGGCTTGCCACCGCTTTTCCCGATGCCTCCATCCCGATCATCGAATCGCGGCTGTGCGCCATCCATTGGCCGGCAAGCCGGGCGAAACGAAAGCGGCGGCAAGCCACCGCACTCCGAATCCCGAAAAATTTCCATCCCTTGTGCGAAGCCCAGTTCTTTCAGAGCGCTACTTGGGCTGGCATCTTGCCGCGCCTTGCCTCGCCGAACGGGTTGAGTCGCGTATACTGAGACGGCCCCCGTTGACTCCAATCCCTTCTCACCTTTCACACGTTCACACTCTTCGCACCTGCCAAGACGCGGGAGGTGAGTTGCTTATTCTTGCCTCAATACCCCTTTGCGCGATCGACCCTGCGTGACAGCTCGCTGGCGTACTGTTTGCCAAGCACGTCCGCATGTTTGCGGGCCCAATCGGTCAGCTTTGTCGTGCCCGCGGGCGGTGCGTCCACATGGAGCAGTCCTGCCATCAGGCCCCCAATTTCCTCGCGCGTAATCACGACGTCTCCGACCAGTTTCCCGAGCATCCAGCCCGCAACGTACCCGAAAACCGGCGGCACCGAGATGATGGGCCGCTCTTTGCCGATGATCTCCCCGATTGTCTCGACAAGCTCCCTGTATGTGAACGTCTCGGGGCCGATGGCATCGATCGTGACGTTCTCACGGCGTTGACCCTGCTC